>JAZTXJ010000070.1:0-40223 GCA_045636285.1 Eubacteriales bacterium | reverse complement strand
CATAGTCGTATCGCGCGGCGGCTTATGCCGTCTTCCGATACTCCTTGCTTTGTGCCGCTTGCTTCACAAAAAACGCTTCCCCGAACCTTTTTTTCTCGCGGCCCCTCGTCAGTCGCATAGTCGTATCGCGCGGCGGCTTATGCCGTCTTCCGATACTCCTTGCTTTGTGCCGCTTGCTTCACAAAAAACGCTTCCCCGAACCTTTTTTTTCTCGCAAGCCCTTGGTCCCGTGTTCGTGCCCAATCGACCGCAAGTTCAATCTTACATTAAACGCAAAACAAAAAGACGGGTAAAACCCGTCTTTTTGTTTTGGTCTGAGTGAGAGGATTTGAACCTCCGGCCTCTTGGTCCCGAACCAAGCGCTCTACCAAACTGAGCCACACCCAGATATTTAATTGTTTTTTAACCTTCAAAAATCGCCAAGCGCGCTTCCTGTTGTGACTAAGGCTATGTCTGCGTTCACGCAGTTCACTTGCCAATCGCCAAGTCACTGCCACTCATTTTTGCTCACTGCTTCCGCCACAGGCGGCGTTCGCAAAAATTCCCCAAACTGAGCCACACCCAGATACTCGGGTATTATAACAAAAGCAAATTGTTTTGTCAATGGTTTTACGCGAAGTTACAAGAGTTTTGACAAAAACAAAAACCGCACAACTTATATCGACAAAAAATATAATGGATGTAGGAGGTGCAACATGAACGGTATTGTATTTATGGCGTTGATTGCGACACTCGGGACCTGGTTTCTGACCGCCTTGGGTGCGGCGACCGTCGTATTTTTTAAATCACCAAACCCAAAAGCGCTTAATCTTATGCTCGGATTCGCATCGGGTGTGATGATCGCGGCAAGCTTTTGGTCCCTCTTACAGCCCGCGATAGAACGCGCCGAAGCGGCATCGGGCGCGCCCGCGTATTTCGTTGCGACAGCGGGGTTTCTGTTCGGAGCCTTATTTATGTGGGCGAGCGACAAGGCGGTAACCTTCACACAGCGCAGGGTAAGCAACACATATCAAGCCGAAAACAAGCGCTTCGGCAGAATTATAATGCTGATATTATCTATCACACTTCATAATATCCCCGAGGGGCTCGCTGTCGGGGTGGCGTTCGGCGCACTGAAGAGCGGCTATTCCTCCGAAGAGCTTATGGGCGCGATAACCATTGCAATCGGAATCGGGTTGCAGAACTTTCCCGAGGGCGCGGCGGTTTCCGTCCCCTTACGGCGCGAGGGGTTTTCACGCAGGAAAAGCTTTCTGTACGGTCAGGCTTCGGGCATGGTCGAGCCGATAGCGGGCGCGCTCGGCGCGTGGCTTGTCGTTTATATCGAAACCATGTTGCCGTATGCGCTTGCGTTCGCGGCAGGCGCGATGATACTTGTCGCCGTGCACGAGCTTATTCCCGAATGCCAGAAAAACCAAGAAGCGCACCCCTATTTCGCAACAATGGGAATAGTCAGCGGCTTTGCGATTATGATGCTCTTGGACGTTATGCTGGGATAAAACAAAAAAGACTGCGCTTGCAGTCTTTTTAAAATTCTGATGTTCCCTTTTCTTCGATAAGGCGGCAAAGCTCCTGCTTGGAAACGCTTTTTTCGACCTCTTCGCCGTTTTCATCGGTTCCCGTAAGAATCAATACGTCGCCGCAGACCGCTATTCGTTCGTTACTCAAAATACCAAGCTCTTGCGAAACGTTAAAAAACAGTTTTTTGTGATAATCAAACGCAAAGCATTCTTCGGGAGCTGCCCAATAACAACCGCCGAATATCAATATATCATCAAGCTGTTTGACTTCCGCTACAATAAACGATTCCTCGCCGTCCAACACCGCTTTCGGAAAATATTCGTAAATTTCCGTTAGGGCTTCGGCATCCAAGAGCGTGAATCCGTACAGCGTTTTACTGAAAAGAACACAATCACGACCGTTCACTCTAACCGGCAAATAAATATTAAGCGCACCGTAACAGTCGCATTCATGCTTCAAGCCGTTCTTTTCAAAGCAAACCTTCGCCATTTCGCTGTGACACTTTATGCCGTCGATTTCTTTCCATTCCTCGTAAACGGCTGTTTTTATGGTTATTCCGAAAATTTCTGTCACACGGTTTTCGCTCAGTTCGAAATTCTGTGCGCGATAATATTTTTCGATATACTTATTCAACATAGCTGTGTCCTCCTTCTTTTTTCATTATAACACAACAAAAATAACTTTTCAACAAGCACTCACGCATTTTCCAACAAAAAATTTCGCGAAAAATATCGACAAATGCAAATCGTTGGATTATAATGCAGGTATAAAAAATCAAAGAAGAAGGTGTTTTTATGAAACACTACAAATACAAGGAATATATACAAAACGTTTTCCCTTGTATGTATTACGGCGTGCTTTGCGGCGCTGTCACGGGCGCGCTTATATTTCTTTTTAAGCTCGCGGCGAAAAAAGCCGAGGAAATATCGCGCTTCCTTTATTCGCAGGCAGAAAAAAGCCCGCTTTATACCGCGCTTGTCTTTTTGGCGCTCGGCGGTGCGGCGATGCTTATGTATCTGCTTCACAAGGCGACGCCCGAATGCAAGGGCGGCGGTATTCCGCGAAGCGAAGGCGTTCTGCGCGGCGTGCTTAATTTCCGTTGGTTCAGAACGCTTATTTCGACCTTTATCGGAAGTATGATAAGCTTTGTTTGCGGTCTGCCGTTGGGAAGCGAAGGTCCCGCCGTGCTTATGGGTACCTCGGTCGGCGCGATGTGCGGCGAGGTTTCGAAGAACAAATCGACCTGGAACAGATACGTTATGACAGGCGGCGCTGGCGCAGGCTTTGCGGTTGCGACAGGCGCACCGCTTTCGGGCATACTGTTCGCGCTCGAGGAAATCCACAAGCGCTTCACCCCGATGCTCGTGCTCATGGTTTCGATGTCTGTCGTTTCGGCAACCTATATTAACCAGCTTCTTTGCTCGGCGTTCGGTATCGGCACGACTCTTTTCCATATCGAAGCATTAAAGGGGTTCGAGCTTTCGCATATCGGCTATCTGCTCGTGCTCGGCTTGCTTATCGCGGTGGGTGTCGGTATCTTCGATTCGTCTATCGCATATTTCGGCAAGCTCACGAAAAAGGCGCAAAAATATCTTACCGCGCCGATAAAGCTTTTGCTTATTTTCGTTATCACGGGTATATTGGCATTCTGCTTCGGCGATGCTCTTTACAGCGGTCACCACGTTATTGAAGAGGTAATGATAAACAACAAAGCCCTGCTGTTTTTGCTTTTGCTGTTTGCCGCACGACTTATTATGATGCTTTTCGTTACCGACAGCGGCGTTACCGGCGGTATATTTATCCCCACGCTCGCAATCGGTGCGGCGTTCGCGGCACTCGTTTCGAAGCTGCTTCTTTCGATGGGTATGGATGAATCGCTCTTCCCTACCGCAGTTTTTCTCGGTATGTGCGCCTTTATCGGCGGCACTCTGCGCGCTCCGCTCACCTCGGCTGTGCTCTTTATTGAGCTTACGGGGCAGTATTCGAACCTTTTGTTTGTCGCGCTGGTAATATTTACAGTTACCTTTATAACCGAAATGCTTAACCTTACACCCTTTTACGACCACGCGCTCGAAAATATGGAGCACGCGCAGAACGCGGGCAAAACACCCGTTATCGCCTGCTTCGAAATGAAAGTAGCGCACAACAGCTTTGTTGTCGGCAAGGCGGTGCGCGATATTATGTGGCCCTCGGCTTCGGTTGTTATAAGCGTTACCCGCGCCGATGAAAACCGCAAGGATATGGACAACGACGGCGAAAAGAAGCTTTACGTCGGCGATACAGTGGTGCTCCGCGCAAGATTTTTCGACGAAGCCGAAATCCGCAGGCTGTTAGTCGGTCTTGTCGGCGATGAGCACGAAATAAAACGTACCGAACCTTAGAGGTGATTGAATTTTGAAAAAATTAGTTCTCTTCTCGTTAATAACCGCGCTTTTGCTTTCGCTTTGCAGTTGCTTTTTCGAGCTTTATCCGATCGAGGTATCGGATAATACGGAAAATTCGCATAATTCGGATTATTCGGTTTCCTTCGATAAATTCGAAAGCAGCTACGAATCCTCTGCACAGGAATCTTCCGAAGCTCCCGAAATTTCGAAGCAGGAAAGCAGTGAAGCCTCCGATATGACCGAAATCGCATCTCTTACGGAGCTCCGCGATTATCTTAACGGCAGAAAATTGCAGGGCGAAACCGAGCTCACCTTCCGATACACAGGCAATCCCTACGATGTGGACGGCGATACGATTGCGCGCATACTCGCAACCTGCTGTATTACCTGGTGGTGCGATAACGGCAACGAATACCGAATTATTATTTATGAATACCCCGGCGACAGAATCGCAAAGGCTTACCTTTCGGGCGATACCTCTGCGCTCAGAGCCGACGAAAAGGCAACCCTTGCCGAAGCCGAAAAAATCGTAAACGCCGCAAAGGCGCAAGCGGACAGCGAATACGAGCTCGAGCTTTTACTGCACGATGCGATTGCAGAAAGCGTTACCTATATTAACCCCTCGACCGACATACCCGACGTGAACAACCCGCCCCGCCATTTGACCGCCGTTGGCGCTCTGCTTGATAAAAAAGCCAACTGTCAGGGCTACGGCGATGCGTTTTATCTGCTTGCGACAATGGCAGGCTTTACTGTCGGAAGAATGTCCGCCTTTAATTCTGACGGCTGGCATCTCGTAAATACCATATTGCTCGATAACAAATGGTACGTTGTTGACGTTACTTTTGACGATACCGTGGTATATTCCGACGGCGTTCAGCCCTCTTACCGTCTGTTCAACGCAGGCAGAGATATGTGTATCGAATACGAATGGGGCGCGGAAATGGAATATTTCCCGATCGCCGATAAAAGCGACAGCAACTATTTTTACTTCAACGATGCCGAAAACACCGTTTTCGATTACGACAAAGACTTCCAAAGCATCGATGCTCTTGCAAAATCGATAGTCGACGGCTATTTAAACGGCGAGAGCAAGGAATACCAGACCATGCTTATCGGTAAATCGCTGGATTGGACCGCACTCGACAGCGCAATCCAAAGCGCAAACGTAAGCAATGCAGAAATGCAGTATACGATTTGGTCGTACACCAACGGAAGAGATACCTTCTACCTCGTAAAATTCAACTAAAAAGAAATCAAGCTTCAAAAAAACGAAGCTTGATTTTTTCTTTTTACACTTACGATTTTCTCGAATCGGTTATCATCTTTTTAAGCTCGCGCACGGCATCGCCAAGTCCGCCCACGGCATCGATTATCCCGTAATTCACCGCCTCTTGTCCACCGATAACCGTGCCTATATCGGTCGTCATGCTGTCGGTCGCCGTCATAAGCCTTTTCACCGTTTCGCTTTCCGCGCGCGAATTGCGAACGATAAAATCGATAATCCGTTCCTGCATTTTAAGCAGGTTTTCGAACGTTTGCGGTACGCCGATAACCAAGCCGTTGAGCCGAACGGGGTGAAGCGTCATAGTCGCGCTCGGAACGATAAACGACCGCTTTGCCGAAACTGCAAGCGGTACGCCGATCGAATGTCCGCCGCCGAGCACGATCGAAACCGTCGGCTTTGTCATTCCCGAAACGAGCTCCGCTATCGCAAGCCCCGCTTCGATATCGCCCCCAACCGTGTTCAAAAGCAACAAAAGCCCGTCGATGCTGTCGTTCTCCTCGACGGCTACAAGGGTTGGGATACATTGCTCGTATTTTGTCGATTTGCATTGCGGTGCGGCGGCAAAATGCCCCTCGACCTGACCTGCAATAACCATCGAATGTATGCAAATCCCGTCGCCCATTGTCGTAACGCTTCCGCTCTGCTCGAAATCCGCACGGCAGTCGTTTTCCTCTTGCTCCTGCGGGGTGTTGTAAATTTCCTCTGAACTCATTGCCAATCCTTTTTTTGCTTATTATTTCTTTATAAGGCGGGCAATATTCGCATAAAAAACGCCGAAATGACGATAATAATTCAAAATTGGTAATTTCGGAGTAATTATGCAAAATCCTCGTACAGCACTGAAACGCTCATATTCTGTTATAAAAAACAGCCTCACCCAACAAGAAGCATCGGCTTGGCTTACCGATAATTTCTATATTATCGACAAATATTACCGCCTTGCCCGAAACGACAAAAACGCATTTTCGCACTCCGCCTTTTTTGATTTGCTCCTGCGCTATTGCAAGGAGCACGATTGCAGTATCTCCACGCAGGCGCTTTTGCGGTTTTTGGAATCGCAGGAAAAAGGCTTTGTTTATTCCGAGCTTTCCTCGCTTACAACCTTGCTCGCCGCTTCGGCAATAATCTGCATAAGCGATTCTCTGCTCGATAAAAAATATTCTTATCTGCTTCCGAACGCGGTTAAATTACTGCAAAAGCTCGATTCCCCCGAATACAGCGATATTCTGCCGAAGCTATGGGAGCCCGAACGGATAATCGCCCGCGCGGAAGAGGATTATGCACTTTTCGACCGCGAAACAAAGGCGCAGTACAGGTATTTGCTTGCCGAATATGCAAGGAAAATGAATATCGGCGAAATCGAAGCGGCAAAATCGCTTGCCGAACGCGCAAGGCTCGAAAGGCTTCCGCTCGGCTGTTATCTTTTTGCGCCCAAAAAGCGTTCTGCTGTCGGCTGGATTTTCGCATTCGGCGCGGTTTTTTCACTGCTTGTTTTTTTATCGTTCCTTGCGATTTCCTGGATTACCCTTGTTCTGCTTATTCCGTTTGCAATCGCCGCTTCGTCGGTTGCAGACCGTATAATCTCGTCGTTCACCCCCGCGTTCCGCGCACCTCGGTTAGAGCTTCAAGCCATTCCCGAAAACGCAAAAACGCTCGTTGCCGTCGCTTCGCTTTTAAACGGCAAGGAGGAGGGCGTTTTCGAATCGCTCGAACGGTTTTGCTGTATGAACCCCGATAAAAATATATATTTCTGCCTGCTTGCCGACCTGCCCGATTGCGACAGCCAATACCGCGTTGACGATAACGCGCTTATAACCCACGCGCGCGAGCGTATCGATAAGCTAAATGCCGCTTACGGAAGCCGATTCTGCCTTTTCCTGCGCGAACGCGTGATGAACGAAAGCGAAAATAAATACGGCGGTTGGGAAAGAAAGCGCGGCGCTGTGTGCGAGCTTATTACCCATATCGTGCACGGCGGAAAGAGCGAATATTACGGCGGAGATTTTATTCGTGAAATAAAATATCTCCTGACGCTCGATTCGGACACCAATCTTTCGATTTCGGGTGTGAACGAGCTCGTTTCGATCGCTCTGCACCCCGTAAACCGCCCGCGCACAGAAAACGGCAGGGTAAAAAGCGGATACGGAATAATACAGCCCGCCGTTCGCACCTCGCTCAAAAGCGCGTTCTTGACAGCGTTTTCGCGGCTTGTTTCGGGCGCGGGGGGCGCAGACCCCTATGCAGGCGCGGATTTTTCACGCGGGCAATGTCTGTTCGGCTCTGGGTGCTTTTGCGGAAAGGGGCTTATCGACGTAGGGCTGTTTGAAAGCAGTGTTATCGGCGCGCTCCCGAACGGACTCGTTTTGAGCCACGATATAATCGAGGGCAGTATAATGCGTACGCTTGCCGCCACCGATATAACCTTTACCGATTCCACCCCAAAAAACACGGTTTCCTATTACAGACGCCAGCACCGTTGGATGCGCGGCGATTTTCAGAACCTTTATTTCCTTTTCGGGAATACGCTTGGTTGGTTTGCGAAATGGCGCGTGCTTCTTATCGCACTGCGGCACCTTTCTCCGCTTTGCGCTCTGATTGCGGTAATAATTTCGGCGTTTTTCAGAACGTCGGGGCTTTTTGTTTTTCTGCTCGCATACAGCGAATTCGTTCTGCCCTCCGCCCTTGCGGTCATCTGCTTTTTCTGCAACGGCGCGCCGTTTGCCTCGGTCCGCTTTTTTTCGAAGGCGTATTCGATGCTCGCGCAGACGCTTATGCGCTTATCGTTCGAAATATCATCGGGTGCACGGCGCGCTCTGCTTACCCTTAACGCGCTATTCCTTGCCTGCACGCGAATTATAACCCGCAAAAAAACCCTTGAATGGACCACCGCCGCACAAACCGAAAGGCTTTCCTCGTCGCTCGGCAAATACGTGCTCGACAGCGCGCCCTCGGCGGCGATAGGGCTTGCCCTGCTTGCGCTTGCTTTGCCGCCGTTTATACGCTTTATCGGGCTTCTTTATTTTGTTTATCCGCTTGCTTCGCTTACGCTTTCGCGTACGCTTGACGGCGGTATGGAAGCAAAGCCGATTCTTTCGAAAAAGCAAAAAAGGCTTCTTTCGGCGCATATATCCGATATGGTTGGATTTTATACCGAAAACGTCGGCGCGCAAACAAACCATCTCCCGCCCGACAATATACAGCTTTCGCCGGTTTACGATATTGCCTACCGCACCTCTCCGACAAATATCGGCTTTTACCTCGTTTCGCTTCTTGCCGCGCTGGATAACGGCGACATCGGCAAGGATACGCTCTGCGAAAAGCTCGAGGAAAGCCTTACCACTATCGAACGGCTAGAAAAATACAACGGCAATCTTTATAATTGGTACGATATAAAAACGCTTGCCGTTATCGGCGAAAAATACGTTTCGGCTGTGGACAGCGGTAATTTTACCGTTATGCTCGTCGCGTTGAAGCAGGGGCTTTTTGAGCTTTGCGAAGACTCTTCACGATTAGTTGAAATTATAAAAAGAATAGATAAGCTTATCGAAGAAACCGACCTTAATATCTTTTACGATAATCGGAAATGTCTGTTCCGTATCGGTCTGAACGGTCAAAACGGCGAGCCCGATAAAAGCTGTTACGATATGCTTATGAGCGAAGCGCGAATGACCGCCTATTATGCGGTGGCATCACACACCGTACCGAAAAGGCACTGGCAGTCGCTCAACCGCACGCTGACGCACAAAAAGGGCTATATCGGTATGATGAGCTGGTCGGGCACGGCATTTGAATATCTTATGCCGCAATTATTCCTTCCGCTCTACCGCGATTCCTTTATTTACGAAAGCATCGCCTTTTCGCTTATGCTTCAGCGCGCATCGGGCGGAATTTGGGGGATAAGCGAAAGCGGATTTTATTCCTTCGACAGCGAAATGCATTATCAATACAAGGCAAACGGCATACAAGCGCTTGCTCTGCGGCGCATATCCGAAAACGAAAGCACCGTTTCGCCCTATTCGACCTATCTTTCGCTCTGCCTGCTCGGCAATTCCGCGATAAAGAACCTCAAAGCCTTTGAAAACCGCGGAATGTACGGCAGATACGGGCTTTACGAGGCGCTCGATTTTAATCGTGATTCGGGCGGGCTGTGTGTGAAAAGCTATATGGCGCACCATATCGGAATGAGCATTATCGCCGCCACAAACGCTATTAACGACAATCTTTTCGTAAAGCGGTTTATGTCCGAAAAGCGTATGTCCGCCGCGTGCGAGCTTTTGCAGGAAAAGATACCGACCGACGCCCATATTTTCGATAAAGGCTTAAACAGAGAAGTATCTAAAAAGCAGACGCGCTTTCCGAAGGGGGTATATACCGAAAATCTAACCCTTTCCGATCCCAAAGCGGCGCTCATAACCCGCGGCGAGCTTTCTATGGTCGTTACAAGCAACGGTCATATCGGTCTTTCCTGCGGTGAAAGAATGCTCGCCCACACCGAATATTCGCTCTCCTCACTGCGCTTTTCTCCGACAGTGGTCTTTACCCGCGGTGGCAAGTCGTTCGGCTGTGCACCGCTTTACGGCGGAAGCGGATATGGGTTCGAGCGCGGAAACGGAAACGCCTCGCATATTGCTTCGGGCAAAGAGTTTTCGGGCCGTGTGCGCTATTCGGTTTCGAAGGAATGCGGCTGCTTTATTATCGGCACACGCGCCGAATCGAACAAAAAATACGATATTACGCTCGCGTTTGAGCCGGTTTTGGAAAGCGCGAAGAAATATCTTTCGCATATTTCGTTTTCGCGGCTTTTTATCGAAAGCGAATACGATAAGCAAAAGCGGATCCTTTATTTTCACCGAAGAAGCAGTCTTGACGGCAGGCATATTTTTACCCTTGCCGCCGCCCCGCGTGATAAAAACACCGAATTTTCTTTTTCCGCCACGCGTGAGGGGATTAAGGCAAGCTCTGTCAATTCGCCGTTCGATTACGCCTTTGTCGAAGCCGACTGCAAAACCGGCGCGTGTATCGACCCGCTGTGTCTGCTCCGCGCGGAAAACGCAGAAGGCGGCAAGGCGGTATTTCTTATCACCTGCGGTGCGACAAAAAACGAATGCGAGAAAAATATACGTCTTGCACGCGCCGATAAAAGCGAATACACCCAATCCGAGCAGAACGGTTTTCTTTACAAAATCCTGCCCTCTCTGCTTTTTTCGGGCGGTGCGAAGGCGAGCGCGGTCCTTTCGGATTACGGCATAAACGCGCTGTGGTCGAAGGGAATTTCGGGCGATTTCCCGATTATGCTGGTGCGCGTTGCGGAAGCGGCGGTAAGCCGTACCGATTCGGTTTTGAACGCATTCTTTGCCCTAACGCGTGCGGGCTTGCGCTGTGAGCTTGTTTTCGCGGTGAGCGACACCGACGGCTATAACCGCCCCGTCGAATCCGCCCTGCGCGAGCGCTGTGCCGTTAACCGACTCACGCAGTATATCGGCGCAAACGGTGGAATATTTATCCTGCGCGAAGCCGAAACCGAAAGAAAGCTTTTTGAAGCACTGCAACGCAACGCCGCGTTCTACTGCGATTTTTCTTCGGAATCGGGCAAGCCCTGTTTTCGCCATACACCGCACGAAAACGCCGTTACCGTTCCCGAAGCTACGCTTTCTGTTGCCCATAACGATAGTGATATACGCTCAAGCTTCGGCTTTTTCACAAAAGAGGGCTTTACCGTCGATAAAAGCACCCTGCCCGATGCCCCTTATTCCTATATTCTCACGGGGCGCAGGTTTTCAACAGTGCTCACACAATCGAGCCTCGGCTACACCTTTTTCGATAACGCGCGCGAGCGCAGGCTTTGCTCCTTCCACGGCGACCCCCGCTCGCTCGATAACGGCGAACGCATTTTTGCCTCTGTCGGCGGGAAATTATACGATTTATGCGCGGTTTCGCAAAGCGTTTCCTATGAACGCGGGAAGGCGGTATACAGCGGTAGCGCAGGCGGCGCGAAATTCACGCTTACCGTTACCGTCCACCCGAAATTCCCGATAAAGCTTATCCGCGTTTGCTATTCCGATAAAGCCGCTTACGAAACGCGCTTCTGTATCGAGCCCGTTATGGGCAACACGGTAAGAGCGTCGGGCGGGATAGATATAATGCCGTTTGCACATTCGGGCAACAAATATCTTATCTTCAAAAGCATTTTCGGTATGTCCTTCCCCGAAGGGTTCGGGTTTGCGGGTGTTTGCGGCGGCGAAGCCGATGCCGAGCTCTGCACCCTTTCCCGCAACGGCGAAAGCGCGCTCTTTTTTATCGGCGCCGCCTGCTCGAAGCAGGGGGCAATCAACGTCGCCGCACGCGTAAACGACAGCTTTTTCGAGCTTTCGCTTGCCGAAGCTCAGGCGTTTGCCGAATCGATGATACCGAAAATAAGCGTAAAAACGCGAAGCGACCTGCAAAACAGACTTATTAATTTCCACCTGCCCTATCAGGTCGCCGCCTGCAGATTTTTCGCACGCGGGTCGTTTTACCAAAGCGGCGGCGCTTACGGCTTCCGCGATCAGCTTCAGGATTGCCTTACGCTTGTTTATTCTATGCCGAAAGCGGTGCGCACGCATATTATCCGCTGTTGCGCGCACCAATATCTCGACGGAAGCGTTATGCATTGGTGGCACACGCGTATTGTAAACGGTGTGAACAGCGGTATAAAAAGCAAATGCTCCGACGATTTGCTTTATCTCCCCATCGTGCTTGCCGACTATATCGAAAAAACCGGCGATAACGGCTTGCTCGACATCGAAACCCACTACCTTTCCTCGCCGCCGCTCGACGACGAAAACGAACGCTACGAGCGCCCCGAACGAAGCGAGGTAAAGGAAAGCGTTTACCGCCATTGCCTGCGCGTGCTCGCGTGTGCGGAGCGTGTCGGCAAAAACGGACTTATTCTTATGGGAAGCTGTGATTGGAACGATGCGTTTTCGCTTGTCGGCGCAAAGGGGGTCGGAGAAAGCGTTTTTTCGACAATGCTGTTTATTATTGCGGCAGAAGCGTTTTTGCCGTTTATCGAATCCCGCGGGGACAAGGAAACAGCGCGCCACTACCGCGAAAGCATAAAGCGCTTCCGCGAAAATATCGAGCGCAATGCATTTTTCGGCGACCGCTATGCGCGCGCATTCTGCGACGACGGCACGATTCTCGGTATTAAAGGCTGCGGAGAGTGCGAAATAGATATACTTTCGCAAGCCTTTGCCGCGCTCGCGGGGCTCGATAAGGACCGCACGAAGACCGCGCTCAAAACGGCGTTTTCGCACCTTTACGACCGCAAAAACAAAATATTTTCGCTGTTTTCGCCCCCGTTCACAAACGGCGGTGCGCGCGTCGGATATATACGCGGCTACGTTGCAGGCATACGAGAAAACGGCGGGCAATATACCCACGGCGCTCTGTGGGGCGCGCTCGGATTTTTAAAATGCGGAATGACAGAGGAAGCACTGCTTATTCTCGAATGTGCAAGCCCTGCTCTGCGCTCTGCCGATAAAGAGCTTGCACGCCGCTACAAAACCGAGCCCTATGCCGTTGCGGCAGATATTTACGGCGGCGAGCACGCAGGTCGCGGCGGCTGGAGCTGGTATACGGGCGCGGCTTCGTGGTATTACCGAATTATGCTGGAGCATATTCTCGGGTTAAGGCTCGGCGCGAACCAAACCCTGCTTTTCGCTTCCCCCGTTATTCCGTATGAATGCGATATATCGCACGGCAACGCAAGGCTTCATATCGTCGCCGCGCGTGAAAACGAAGCTCCCCTGCTCGACGGAAGCGCGGTTTCGTTTCCTCTTTCGCTTTCCGACGGCAATCATACACTTTTGCTTCCTATTGACGATTGACACACCGACTACGCAGTGCTATAATTCTATTGCGAGGTGCACTATGAAAATCGATAAATCTCTTTACCCAATAACCGTAAAAATGCTTGCCGACCATCCCGAGCAGGTGCACGAGCTGTTCAAAAGGCTTGCGCCGCACAAGGAAGCGTTTATCGGCGCTTGCGAATTAGAGGGCACGTTTCTCTGCGATTCCGTGGGCGAGCTGTTCGAAAGCCTTTGCTTCGGTGAACGCCTTTCAATCCTGCCCGAAAACGAAAAAGCGCAAAACCCCGTGCTCGAAGCGGTTCGCGCAGACGGTACGGTCGTCGGCTCGCTTCCGTTTTCGGATTCGCTTTTGCCGAATATGCTTATCGCGCGAGGGCTCGAGGTTTTTTGCTATATCGAAGCAAAGCAGTTCAACGGCGGAATGCCCTCCGTCGCGGTTTCGGTTTATTGCGAAAGGTATTGATCGTCGGCATAAAAAAGAAAGCTGTGTGAGTTTAAACCCACACGGCTGTTTTTTTACCACAATATAGTCAATCTTGCCAGAAAATACTGCCTACGCAGTTCCATAACCTCGTTAATCATCTCAACGGTGCTTTCGACCTCGTAGCCTTCGCCGATCGTGATAAGCGTCATGCCATCTACCTCCGCCACAAGATTGCCGTTTTTATCGGTAAACACCTTCGAATCGCCAACGCATTCTGCCGTCAACTCATATTCGCCGCCGACGTAATAACGGGTCGAAGCGTTCGAAGACTCTTCCCAAAAAAGCTTATTGGCGTTTGTATCGGTACACTCGTAATAGGAATACATATCATCTACGTCACTAAAATCGTACGTGTAGTTTTGGAAATACGGTGCGCGCTCGTCTGTGCCATATACAAAAACGTTGCTTATAACACATTTGCGCCCGTTGTAATCGTCATACACCAGCGTACCCTCGCTTAGCTTTTCGCCGTCGAACGAGTAGTGCTCAATCGTACCGTCAATAAGGTTGTTGTCTATGTCCGTTCTGCTCTTGACCTTTATCGCTTCGCTGTATATCGAAGCGTCGCAGCTGTATATCTCGCGCGTGACATTTTCCTCGCCGTAAATTTCCTTACACGAATACGTCGTTTCGCCGTCAGCAGAATATTTATATGCCTCGCTTTCGGTTATTTGCTTATTAACATAACGCGTAATGTTCTTTTCACGAAGCACGTCGTTATCATCAAAATCCTCGGTGGTAACCTTGTAATCGTTCTCTCCGTCGAAATATTCGCGGGTTATCTTCAAGTTGCCCTTGGTGTCGTGCTCCACCCATTCCTTTTTGCTCTCTTCTTGCGAAGCTTCGCTTATCTCCTCTAAGCTTTCGCTTGCCGCGTCGATGCTTTCGTCAAGCGGCATAGAGCTATCCTCTCCATTTCCGTTGCAAGCAGTAAGTAAAAATATAAAACAAAGCAAAAACAACAACGTTTTTTTCATTTTTGTTCCTCCTGCGGTTTAATCGGCGTGGTACTTACCGTTTTTTATATTTTCCTGTTCGTTGACCGAAATGAATGCGATGATGTACGAATATATAATCAACGAAAGGTAAAACATCACGTTGGAATAGACAATGTTCGAGGTGAACGTGGCGATACCGCGCCCGATCATTATAACGATCGCGGCAAGCGCAAACATTATCACGATATTTTTAACAAAATAATGCACGCCAAGCTTCTTTTTTCCGCCCGCGATAAACCACGCAAGCATTGTTATAAGGTTTAGACCGGGGATAAAACGCAAGACCTTCTGAATTTTAAGCCACATTCCGCATCGCCTTTCGGAAAAAACACATATTTGCGTCCTTTCATTTAAAGTTTAACACATAAAAAAACCAAAATCAAGCATTATCGACACGCAACTGCGGTATTTTTATAACATTTTTTCAAAAAACTGTTGCAAAAAAGCTTTTTCCGTGATACAATAATGCTCGCGGCGCGTTTCGCCGCAGGTTGTATACGAATATATTCCGAATATTTCATAAATATGCAGAGGTATCGAAGCGGGACAGAGTCCGAGCGCCGTCAGTGACGGATGAAGCGAGGACGAGGTCGCGCCGCGGTCGAAGGAAAGCGAGCATCCCACGGATGCGAAGATTTCTTCGGGCACCGCAAGCCGGACATAACGGGGCGTAGACCCGACGGCACTACCTTTAATAACAGAAACTAACTTAATATATCTATATATGCAGAGGTATCGAAGCGGTCATAACGGGGCTGACTCGAAAGGTAGCCGACCTCGTCACTCACGAGAACGCAAAAGCTCGCGTTTTCTTCGATTTCCTCGCAGATGCTTCATTTTTCTTGAATTTTGGATGAAAGCATTTTCCCATCGGCCTTGCAAAAACCTTGCAAAATTCAAACACAACTTAATACGGAGAGATATCGAAGTGGTCATAACGGGGCTGACTCGAAAACCGAGTTGCACTTTGGAAATTCTAACAACGAAACCCCTTGCAACAAGCCAACTTTTGCATATTAAGCAAACCACAAAAATCTCCTTATCTAATAAATTTCTAATAAAATTCTAATATTTTTCTATACGCAGAGGTATCGAAGCGGTCATAACGGGGCTGACTCGAAATCAGTTTGTGGGTTAAACCACACGAGGGTTCGAATCCCTCCCTCTGCGCCAAATGCGGTTACAAACCGCGAAAAGAAGCCGCGAAGTAGTGATGCTTGGCGGCTTTTATTCTTTAGGAGGTTTTTATGCAACATCTATTCTTCTTGATCCCATTAATCATAAGTTTGATATTAATGTTGTTGATTATTTTTTTCAAGAGATTATTCGGATTAGACAGCAAATCGAAAAAAACATGCTATTTCATACTTATAACATTACTTTTGTTTACCATTAGTTTTTTGTTTGAAAAACCAGATATAACTGCAAACCAGTTATTCTATTTTTCGTCTACACTATCTCAGGTTTGCGCAACTTTGTATAGTGTTACTATAGCTGGATATGTTCTTTTGGAAGATAAACTGAATGAAGAAATAAAAAAAGACGATACTTTAACCGATATAATCGATTCTCTCAAACTTGAATATAGAGAAATATTAATTTATACAGGATTTTTGACATTTCTTTGTATATCATTTGGTGTAAGTAATATACTTATTGCAGAAAGCACTAATAAGAATATTACTAATCCATTTTTTTCGGACTTAATATTCTATAACTGCTTGTTTTTTTCTTTGGCAACAATAATTTCTGTTCTGTTTTTTGTATCAAAGGTAACTGATCCTAAAAAATACATAAAAGCAAGCAATAAAGCAATTGCAGAAAACAATGAAGTATCACTGAATGATAAAATGGAATTATCCGAAAAACACGTTGTTGATTTCATTAAGGGATACAACAGGTTGGAAAAAATGATTATTGATGCCGCCCAAAAAAATGATATAAAATGTTATGAGCATGAGCGACTCACATCTGCCAAATGCATCAATTATTTAAGACAAATTGGCAAGATTGATATGCAGCTATTCAACGAATTGCATAAACTAAGAAAGTTCCGTAATTATCTTATACATGGCAATAACCTGCTCATTAGTAAGAGTGTTTTAGATAAACTATTATTGTTGTCCGAACAATTTGAACAAAGCATTTAAAACAATATTACTATACAAAACCCGAAGCGCTGCTTCGGGTTTTGTTGTTTTAGTTATTAACTCACCCCAGCGCTTTACTCATCGCGGTGCCTTAAAGTAAAATTCGGTTTTATTCCACAAGAAAAAGATGAATCCGTTGCTATTAATATAGGTATAATACCATAAAACAATAAGCGCCAAACGTCGAGTTTAGCACTTATTGTTTTGATTTATATACCCCAACACAATCTCTTCAAAGATTTCTGTCATTGGAGCCTTTACAAGCATTTCCTTCGATGCGCAATACTCAATGAAGCTTGTTTTTACACATATGAAACGGCTACCGATCTTTACTGACACTATTTTTGAATCCCTGCATAATCCGTCTATCCTGCGATAATCTACTCCTATAAGTCCGGCTGCTCTTTTTGTGGTTAATGCATCCGGCTCATCTTTCCACAGTTGTGTTAGATATTGCTTGAAGCGTTGGCTATTATATTCAGTTGGTTCGATCAACCGTTTTGGCGGTGTACAACCAAACATACCTTTTATTTCAATAAGCATATTAGGTTGCTTCTTCATTTGCGCTTTGAATCGTATAGCATCCACTCGATTTACTTTATATCGGTGTGTTTTCTTTCCGGTATCTATTGAAGGTATATATCCGTTGATGATCAAGTACCGCATCTTTCGTTTGGAGATATGTAGGAACTTATATAATTCTTCACCACTCATATATGATTTGCCTGAAGCGTACGACATATCTTATTCCACCTCCTCAAACACCGTTGCTATTACATTTGCAGTTGCCATTTTATTAGTAGAATCAAGGTGTGCATATATGTTTGCCGTTGTGGATATATCGGAATGCCCAAGAAAGTTCGATACGTTTATAAGCGGTACCTGCTTATTGATTAATATACTTGCGAAGGTATGGCGAAGGTCGTGAAATCTAATATGCCTCATTCCAAGTTTTTCTAATACTACCGCAAAGCGTTGCGTGAGATATGACGGTTTCATCAGTTCTCCGAGTTGATTCACACATACATAATCTTCATATTCGGTGCTATAACTGCTTCTGAATAAATTCCTATACAGATCTTGTTTCGCTTTTTCTTCTTTTAACATTTCGACAACCATCGGAGGCAGATACAGGGTTCTGCGGCTTGTTTTGTTTTTCATTTCTTCAACCGGGATCAATATTTTCTTGCCATTTTCACTGCATTCTACGATTTTCGTATCGAGAAGCACAGTACTGTCCACCCAATTGATTCTTGACCACCGCACACCCAACGCTTCGCTTCTTCGCAATCCCATACAAGCTGCTAATACTATTGGAGGGTATATATTTTCAGTGCGTGCCAGTTCCAACAATCTTTTCCATTCTTCTTCGGAATAACTGCTTCCTACGAATTTATTTTTTCGAGGTCTGTCTACCTTATCAAACGGATTTGCTTCTATGTAGTCATCCTTATACGCCTGACTGAACGCTTTCCTTAATATCGCATGATATCTGATAATTGAATTGGGGCATAAGCCATCGTCGGTCATATATTCATAAAAAGCTTCAATATGTTTTTTGTTCAGTGTCCCCACGGTTATCTTTGGGTTGGCACAAAAATATGTCTTTATCCGTCCTTCAATCATTCCAATGTAGCCGCGCCGAGTATTAAGTTGCAGTTTACACTCATTTTTGTCATACCACATTCGCATGTAATCATATATTTTCATATTACATATGACATTTTCACTCGGGGCAATAGAAGATAGTTCGTTCGTGAATGTCAATTCTACTTCTCTTTGAGCTTTCTTGATTTTACTTTGTGAAGCGCCTTCGTCAAGTCCAAGCGAACGCCAAGCATATTTTCTTTTTCCATCTATGATGTACTGAATAACCGCGTATAATTTCCCGTTTTTTGCGTGTACACTAGAGGATGATATTTCGGACGTCTTTTGTTCTTTCATTGTAAGCACCCCCTTTTTTGTTTATTACCGTTGTTTTCCAACTCGTACACTGATCGATTTGGAATATGCCATCTGCCTTTCATTTTGACTCCATTAAGAATTCCCGCCTTAAGCATTGTGTAAACTGTCTTTTCGCTTACCGACAAGTACTCTGCTGCTTGTATTACTGTCCAAGCTCTCGGTGGCTCTTTTTGGTGTTTTCTTTCTAAATGGGATTCGTCCTTTAACATTGGCATCAGTTCACTTGTTTTAAATCTTTGTACCACATCAACGAATCTGCTATGCATTTCTTCGCGTGAAGCGTTTTCCTTCAAGCATAACTTTCGCCATTTTATATGCCGCTGACCGTTGTATCGATAGCATATTACTGCATACAAATTCCCGTTTTTGGGATAAATCGATGCGTTGAGTTGAACACATTGTTCATTCATAAATGATCTTCCTTTCGTTGTAATTACCGTTATGTATTTTCGGTAACACAACACATATCACAAACCTTTTCCAAAGTCCAGCTATTTTCGACAGATTTATCAACTAAAACCATTTCAGGGTTCGTATATAAACTTTTACCTGTCTGTATAAAATGAATAAGTTCGGATTTTGATATCCTTTTTTCTCTCCCTACGGTTATTGCCATCAGTTGGTGCTCATTTATCATCCTATATACAAGAAATTTGCTCACCCGTAACACTTCGGCAACTTCCGTCACACGTAATGCAAAGGGATAATCGCTTAGAGCTATCAAATAATCAGTATAGTCCATTTAATACTCCCGTTGATCTGTTTTTTGTAATTTGTGAATCTGTTGTAATAATTCTTTTTGTATGTTTTTGATTTCACGAAGAGCAAAAGCTCCCTCACCGGTTGATTCGTAATCAAACGCAACATTTGATATTATTTTATTAATATCTCTTAAAAGCCGAAGCAAAGGGACAAAATCCTCTGCTCGGCTTTTCTTTGATTGCAGAATCGTTTCTAAAATATAATTACTTACAGACATTTTCCTTTTGTTTGCGCTGTTTACTATATATGATTTTTCATCCTCGGTATATCGAAGTAGCAACGTACAATCGCGATATCTTTTACACTTTTCGTTCATTCTTGCTCTCCAAAATAAGATTCATCCTTAATGCCTCTCATAAAATATTCGACATCCCTTACAGAATTTATAAGCGGATACTTTTTCAGCGCATTATATACGTTAACATGATATTTCCCATTCTTTGATGCACGGGAATCAAGTATCGATATAACACCGGTATCCTTTTCCGTTCGTATCAATCTACCTGCGCCTTGCCTTAATTTTATAAGCATATTAGGCAAACAAATCTCATTAATGAACTTAGAAATATCTTTGTCTTTCTTTTCGTCCGAAACAACACTTCTCATAGGAAATGGCAATCTAACAATGATTAGGGACGAAAGAGCGTCGCCGCTACAGTCGACACCTTCCCACATAGGACCCGAGGCAAATAAAACGCCATTTTTGCTTTCTTAAAATCAGATATAGCTGTCTTATTTCCTCTCGTCATACATATAACTTCATACTTAGTTAAACGTTCTTTTAACAATAAATACACCTCATTAAGTACTTTATATGACGTAAACAAAATTGCAGTGTGTCCATTGGTCGCACAAATCAATTCATAACAACGATCGGCAATGGCGTTTAAATATTCCGCATCATTGTTGTTTGGATATGGCATATCTTCCGAAATATATAAACGCGCGTTGTTAGTATAATCGAAACCAGATTCGGTTTTAGTTTCTTGCAACAACGACTTTGATATACGATCCAACCCATTTTCTCGTTTGAAATATTCAAAATCATTGCCATCTGACATCGTACCCGAAGTTAATATAAACCTTGAATTGCTGTTCCATATCTTATCCTTAATAACAACATTTATGTTTTTGGGGGTTACACACAAAGTTAATTTTTCAGTTTTTTCACCGTCTAACCACACAATATATTTACTTCTTTTCAACATGTTTTCAAAGGATGTTATTAGTGTTTTGCCGATTCGTTTATAAACCTTATCCTGATGGTTTTGGTTAATAAGCGTTAACAGGCTTACAATATTTGTGACCGAGCTTATTTGTTTGTATGATAGTGTTATTACGCTTCCTTTTTCTTCATCCAAGTCCTTTTCCAAACACAACAAGGAAAAATCGTCGAAAAGCGCACTGATTTCTTGCGATAGTTTTTCGATACAATTTTTATATTGTGTTGCATCTTTAGTACATTTATAACGAATGGCTTTTATATAAGCACCAAGGATGTCTTTGTTTATGCGATCGGTATATGTATCTTCCACAACAGATTTGAATTTGTGTGCTTCATCTATTACAACAAGACCACTCGGAATAAGCAATTCTCCTTTATCCTCGTCAGATGTTTTTTTGCTCATCACATATAAATTATGGTTAGTCACCTGAAAATCCAAATGTTTTGCTTTTGATATCTTTTGCATTTGTGCTATGTAAGGGCATTTATCTTTTATTGAACAAGTCTTACAATCGTCTTTCACACATATTTTCTTTTTCAGGTTATGACTTATTCTATAGTCATCCAAATCTATTCCAAACGGAAGTTTTCGCATTCCTTCCAACACATTGATAAAACTTGCATATTTATCTTTATGCTTTTTCAATTGTTCTAAATGATTTTGATAACGTAACAAACAAAAATAGTGTTCTTTGCCCTTCCGTAAAACAGAAGTCAAGGGCGATTCAATAATATGGTATTTCAACAACGCAGAAGAAAGCATCGGTATTTCTTTAGTGATTATAGAACGCTGCAATTCTATACTTGAGGTTGATATAGTTACAGGTTGGGGCAACCCGTTATTATGATAGTTTCGCAACAAAAACCGCAACCAAATAAGCAAGTGTTTTCCCTGTACCCACTTCAGCTTCGCAAATGGATGTTTTTTTCTTCGTAAACCCATTGAACATTTTTTTGCATAACGCTATTTGTTCTTCTCTCACAGAATATCCTTCGTTTGCAAGAACCACCCTAAAGATCGAATCTATTACATCTGTTGGATTTGTCGTTATGCGCTCATAATATCTTTTTTCACCGTTATATTTTACGGAATACAAAAGGTATGGTATCAACTTACAATAGGAATTTTCGTCGTAGAGTCTATTATTTTTCACTCTTATGATATTTGAGCTTAATCCGTTGCGCATATCGATAGCTATATAATCCGATGTATCTTTATTCTGCCAATGGTATACTATATATGTGTTCTCAAAGGTAAAATCATAAATCCCACCCAAATATGCAACGCGTGTTGCAATATATTTTTCAAGTTTTTCTTTGTCATTATAAGTTATTTCAAACATTTTTATCTCCTTTGCTTTTGTTGAGCGACTGAATGGTATGCAGGAAGTTATCACCTCCTGCACAGTAGTTCAATCGCTCAAACCTTATGATTTTCGATTGAACTTTATAAAGGATGCGGAGTGTCTCGCAGCAGTTGTTTGAAGATATTAATTATCAAACCGAGCATCATATATGCGGTAATCGGTATCAACTTCCAACCGAAAATCTCATATCTCATTTCACATGAGCTGTTATCACAGAAGTATCATTATTCCCCAAACGCGATCATGGCCAATCGAACATTGCTGTTGCTGTTCGACCCGAATCAAGATTTATCGCTCGCTTATATAAGGTCGTGGCGCTCTTGTACGGAAGCTTTTCCTTTCGGCACGCTTGGATATTCCCTCGGCATCCTTTATTCGATTATCAATGTTCATTGAGGCATAAAAAACCCCTCATTATGTATAGGAATGAAAATTAACCTTTTTAAACCATTTTTTCTAAAATTCTTTTTATTTTTTTCAAAATTTGATTTCGCCACTTATAAATAAATTGTGGTGTTTTACCTTTAGAACGTGCATATTCGCTCAATTTTATATCTTTGAAAAACAAAGCCTTAATGAGTTCTTGTTCTTTATTATTTAACTGCGATATAGCATTCCATAATTTTTCCTTATCAATTTTTTTCAACACAAGATTTTCTGGATCAGAGTCACAATCAACAAACTCACGAAACTTCTCATATGTTTCTTCCTCTATCGTGTTTAATTCTGAGAATACGGTTGATTGCATTGAATGCTTTTCGTTGTTTTTTTGTATTCGCCATATACCTCGTCGATATTCATCAAATACAGGTTTTGTTACTTCTACTTGTGTGATAATTCCGGTTGTATAATCTCGTAAAACAATCGTATATAATTCATCCATTATTAATCTCCTATTTTGTTTTTTGGGAATCAGAAACAAAATAGAAGCCTATGGATATTCAGCTATGTAGCATTGCCATTTTATCGAACGATCAAGCATTAATACCTTTCCGCTTAACCGAAAATGGCAATAAAAAAATGCCGACAAATATAGCGGTTAAGCTATATTTGTCGGCACGTAACCTCGATCCGTAGGATTATAACTACCTATCGTTGCCGGGATGTTTGCTCGTACAAATCCGTCGATGTATTATATTTAATTGTATTAAATCCTACATAGGATTTGCAAGAGGGACACCGCGTAACAACATCATAATCGAGTTGATTACTTGAATTGGCGATACTTACGCTCGGAAGCGCAGTTTTCTCGCTTTTTACACACATTAGCTTTCTGGTGCAGCAAGGGCAACGTATGTCCAACATAACCACCATCGAGCGCAATTCACCTCACTTTATAATGTTGTCCTAATAGGGAACAACAGAGGTAAAAAAATATTTTCGGTAATTACTTGACCGGTTCGGCGGGTGCAGGTGTTATATCTGCACCCTATATATGATTTATTTATCTACCGTTGTAATGAGTTTCAGCAAGTCTGCACCCTTTACTTCGCATTTAATTGCTTTTCGAAGGAACAGTTTTATATCATCATCACTATTTATGTAATTGGATATATCATACGGAAGGGTGCCGTCGCGCTTTGTTTCCGCCGCAAGATCAAACAACTTTATACACTCGGATTCTGTCATATTCAACGCACGAGCTATCATAAGTTGTGTTTCTCCGGAGGGCGCAGGACGCTTCCCACTTTCCATTTTACAAAAGAATGACGGTGAGAGTGATGTCATACGGCACAATTCTCTCATCGAAAGATTTGCTTGCTGACGCTTAACGGTAATAAACTCTCCGAACTTCATTTCGTCAAGCATATTACCCTCTCTTTATCAGTCGCAGCAGTAAATATATTTGGAATTAATTAAAGTTTCTTCTGTGAAATCGCAATCTTCGCAGTATTTAACTTCATAAGTATCTTCTTTGCATCTTGGTTGAGACGCTCTGGCTTTGTGTGTGACTACATTTGCAGCTGTGTATTTATAATCGTGACCGAAAAGAACACAACCCAAGCCATAGGTTTGAGCTGAATTATCGCTGCCAAATACCAATTTTTCGGCAACGATTCTCTGCTGTTCTTCGGAAAGGTTGTCGTTGTTAAATGTTACAGTGTAATTGGTATCTTCGGTTTCAAAGGTATATGTATTGTTAATTGAGTTTTCTGCGGAAACAGCCACGCAAAGAGCCGTCATTACAATTAATATGCTTATTAAAACACTTATAACCTTTTTCATTTTTTACTCCTTTAAATTATCAATTATTAGAATTAGTTCATCATAGTTATTTGATTGAATAGAATAATAGTCGCCATTATGATAACATGTTGCGAGATAAACACCATCCTCTTGAAAAACATGATATTTAGTTCCATTTGATTCGTAAAAAGAATCGTGATTTTCCCAAATATCTTTATTTTCGGCATTTTTCTCTATACTGATTTTTATATTGTTATTATTTGTGATTATACAGATCTCATCATTTCCTCTTGTTGTTGCGTACATTGTGATTTTTTCTATAGTCACATTTTCGGGTAGTTTGGTGGGATACATTATACACCATTTTTGTTCTTCCACTATATCCTCAATAGAAGAATAATACTTGATTTCACCGCCATTGTGAAAAGTAAATTGTTCTACATTTATTTGCGAACCTTCATCTTGGCGCACAATTTTGCTGATATATTCAAGTATATTTACGCCAAATGCAGCTGCCACTAACACGGTAACCGACATTAATATTGCCATAATAGCAGCAATCAAACCGATTCTGCGTAATATAATATGTTTTCCTCTGATAACCTTTGCTTTGGATTCGTGTGTTTTTTCTTCGTCAACGATAATTACATGCTCTTGTTGCGCTTTATCAATTATGGAAATGATTTTATCCTTATTAAATACATCAGAATAGTTTCTTTCATTCAAAAGCTCGGAGCAACGGCGTATTGTCGTCATATCGCCGGTACCAAAGCAAAGCATATCTATCTCAAAATTCATTATTTTTTCCAAAGCCGTGTTATCAAGCTCTTCTAAAGTGATTATTTCATCATCAACCATCTCCTTGAGTTCTTGACCGGACATATTATCAAGCAAATTGTTATCCACTTTCTTACCTCCTCATTATAAACATGTTGTCATGTTGGGAAATGTCTATTCAAAAATCCAAAAAATTTCAAAATAATTTTGTGTCTACTGCATTTTTTATCTTCCGCTTAATCATTGCGACGGTATTGCGAATTGTGCTATCACTAACTCCCATTATTTTTGCCGCTTCTTTTGACGGCAATCTCTCTTTATAAATCAAGTTGTATATTTCTCTTTCGTGTGGTGTTAGCGTGTTGAGTAATTTATCTATAGAACCGTCTTCCATCCAAATGTTATACAAAGCATCTTCATATACATTATCTTCAGTTCCGACATCTATTATTTCTTCATCGGTCGATCTTTTCAAAAGTGTGTTGTGTTTTCTGACCATATTTTGAGCTACTCTTTTGGCGGCCAATGTAATCCACGCATCCGGTTTTTCGTGCTTCTTTAATACAGTTATCTTTTGACATGCGAGAAGATATATTTCTCCAATACAATCTTCCCCAATCTGTTCAAACTTATCCCGCAATACTAATCTGACTTCAGCTCTTATGATATACTCATTTCTTATTATTAGATCCCTTATGTATTCGGCTTCATCCGTTGTTAATCGAAACACTTCTTTTTCGTTGGTCTTCAAAAAAATTTCTCCTTTTTAGACTTTTAAATAGACATTTATGCAGTTTTCGATATGTTTATTATAGAGGGTATTAACAGATTTCGTTGCAATCATCATTCATCATCGTTGCTTGCGAAACCCTGTGCCTTTCTAAACAAGTCAGCACTTTCGGGGGATAGCGAACTAAAAACAGGTATCAGCTTCAAAAATGTTTCTACGTTTTCGCGAATATTTTCCTTCGGAAGTGTCTGACTGATTAATACGATATCCGTAATATTTAACGCTGTAATAAGTTTCATATACGTGTGTAAATACACTCTTCTTTTTCCGGCAAGAATTGCTATTAATGTTGAATATTCAATACCAACATATTCAGCAAAACGTAATTGAGTAAACCCCCGCGCTTTAATAAGCGTTTTCAAGGTAGTGCCGAATGTTTTATAATCAAAATTAACTTCAGGCATTGTTTCGATGTTTTCATATTTGCGACTCACGATAAACCTCCAAATAGTATATAGTTATCTATATTGTATCGTTTGCCGCCTTATTTGTATTTATACTGTCGCGAGTGAAAATTCCCATGCAAAACACAACGAGGCTGTAAAAATACCAGAGTATTTGCTTAAAGTTAATGGTTTCGTCCGATATATCATCAATCGAACGATATGAAATCCAATACGATATTGAGTCCGACAGATAATGGTATATGTGCCATTATTGTATGTC
Organism: Eubacteriales bacterium; assembly: GCA_045636285.1. Lineage (GTDB taxonomy): Bacteria > Bacillota > Clostridia > Oscillospirales > CAG-382 > Coliplasma. Next base: position 13,809 of record JAZTXJ010000070.1, on the reverse strand, counting down.
GGACTTTATTTTTAGAAAGCGGACACGTTTTGTCCGGTTTTCTGTATAGACTTGCGGTGAAAGGAGGTGTACATCGCTTGGAAACATTCGAACGAAGATCGCAATTGTGGGAAAAGCTTCGCCGTCGCAAACACGATAAAATAGAGAATCTTGCCATCGAGTTCGGAGTTTCCGAACGAACTATCAGAAGAGATATTCAAGTATTGAGTTTACAAAAACCAATATACACTCTACAGGGACGCTACGGCGGAGTCTACGTTATCGGTGAAGCCGCCAGTCTTCGTTATTATGACGACAAAGAAACGAGCATCTTATTAAAACTGCATGCAAGCATTTTGAAAAGTGAACCCTGTATTCTCGCCGAAGACGAGATCCGCATTTTCGAAAAGCTAATATCGGATATTTCCTCTAACGCAAGCGGTGTACATAAAAACAAATGAATTTTACAGAGCAAGAATTGTTTTTTGAATTATGCAAATTCAAAAAAAGCAACTCAGAAAAAATCAGAACATTAATCAAAGAAAACGCCACACCTTCCGTTCTCGGAGAACTATTTTTTAATCGTATGCAGGGCGTAGCATACGGTGTATTGAAAAAAAACAACCTTCTTGGAGAAACAAATCGTGAATTTCGCAACTCGTTAAAAAGCGCATATTTATATAACGTTATGTTAAATAACGATTACCGCCATTGTGTTGCTTTGATTTCCAACATTTTGAGCAAGCAAAGAGGAAAATATGCGATGCTTAAGGGGGCACTGCTATGCGACTTATATCCTGCAGGCTACAGAACCTCCAATGATATAGATTTGCTGGTTAGACCGCAAGATGTCACATCAATCGGAAACGCTCTCTCAGATGCGGGATTTAAGCAAGGTAATATCCGCAACGGCGTATTCGTCCCTGCAACACGAAGAGAGATTGTTGAATCGAAAATGACACGTGGTGAAACCGTTCCGTATATTTTAGAGGTCAATCTTCCGATTATGAAATATCTGGAGGTCGATATTAATTTTTCGCTTGATTATAAAAACAGCGATACATCTGTATTAGAAAGTATGCTTGATAACGCGGTTGGACGATCAGTTGGCGATGCCGAAATAATTACCCTTAATGATTGTGATTTTTTTATTCACCTATGTTGTCACCTATATAAAGAAGCTACCACATTGCCGTGGGTTGTAATGAAACGCGATATGACTTTGTATAAATTCTTGGATATTTATTTACTACTTGACGATTTTATGTATTGTCGCCGCGACGCACTATTACGCAGAGCATCCGATTTCAACATGATAGATATCTGTTGTTGTGTAGTTCAATGGACAGGTGAATTATTCGATTTAGGCGGTTCTCAACTTCAAGAACTCGCGGATATTCGTTTTGAACACGATGACTCGATTTTGCACAAGGTCATTTCGCCGTCCAATGACAAAGTATATAATTATAAAGAAAAAAGCATAAAAGAACGATTCTTTGCTGAAAATCGCGAATCGCTGTTGGAGGAGGTTTAGATAATGCAACAACTTAATATGCGCCCCAATAATACGCAGGGTAAGCTAATAACCTTCTGTGGACTCGACGGGTGCGGAAAAACCACCATGCTCACATTACTTAGTGAAAAGTTGCAAAGCAGGTATAATGTTTTCATGACTAAGCAACCTACAAATTTTGTGCGCAATTCGGATATTTTTCGCACGTATATGGATTGTCCTGATCATAGCGCCTACGATTACCGCAGTTTATCCCTCTTGGCAGCAAGTGACCGAATACAGCACACAAATATGCAGATATATCCCCATCTGAAGCAAGGTGATGTTGTTATAAGCGATAGATATTTCTACTCGTGTTTAGCCAACCTCATCGCAAGAGGTTTTGGCACAGATAAGTGGATATATGAAATTGCCGAATCCATTGTAAAACCGGATATTGCTTTCTTTTTCGATGTACCCGTCGAAACTGCCGTAGCGCGAGTCAGAACACGCGAAGCAGAAAAAGATCGTTACATTGATATGGATTTACAATATAAGCTGCGCGAATTGTATATTCAAATATGCCGTAGTAATAACGGTATACTGATATCCACCGAGCAAAGCATCGACGAAACCACGAAAATTATGTTCGAAGAAATATCTAAGATTTTGGAGGTATAATAATGGACTTTCAACAAATAGAAGCCAAAACAATAGAAATACTAAAAGAATTATGCGGTGTCGATTCCATTTTTTCATCCGATAAGCTACAAGAGGATTTAGGGTTGGATAGCTTGGGATTGGTATCTATGCTTCTACTGATAGAAGAAGGCTTTGAGATAACCTTGAACGAAAGCGATATGAATCCTTTTGATTTGATCACTGTTAGTGATGTATGCGTTCTGTTGGAGCGTTACGTATGAAAAAATATGTATTCGACAAAGTAGAATTGCCTGTATCTGAAGATCCGATTTTTTATGCATACCACTCCGAAGCCGCAGGCGCATCTATGCTGACAAAAAATCCGTCAATTCGCAATTGGTACTTAAACAATGTTGTTCAACTGTGTTGCGACCGGAAATTCATAGGCAGCTTTACCACGCCTTCCGTATATATGAAAAATTCATCCTATTGGTATAATCCGCACTTTGAACGCATACGAATCCCAATGCGTTTTTTGGGCAGTGGCATTCATGAAACAATCCACCGCTTTTTAATCGATGGATTTTATGTAACCTTCGAAGGTGCCGATGATTACTATATAGATGGCAAAAGCTGGTATAAAGAACGTCATTTTATTCATGACGGACTTATATGCGGTTATGATGATATCGAAAAAACTTATAGTATTAGAGCATATGACAAATCTTGGATTTACCGCACTTTCAAAACTCCGCAGAGAAGCTTTGACAAAGCATGTAAGGCAGGATTGGAATCCGGTTATTACAGCATAATATGTGGAGTTCAGGTTCTGCCACACGTTGTTGAAATCGACGAAAACCGCATTCTGCACGAGTTAATCGAATATCTCGACTCGGATTTTGAAAAATACCCGCCCTATGTGCCTGAGGTTGCGTTTGGCATTGTGGTTCATGACTATGTTGCGATATATTTATACAAGCAATTATCCGGTGCGTTTCCGTATGAAAAATTAGACAAAAGAATTTTTTGTGCGATTTGGGAACATAAACGAGCCATGCTCGAACGCATAGTCGCAGTAGAAAACAAACTATGTTTAGGAGATGCTGTGAGCACACAGTACGCTAAATTAGTCAAAGACGCAGAAACCATGCGTATGCTATATGCATCGCATGCACTAAAGCGCAGGGATAATATCTTGATCAAACTACAAGAAGGTGTGCTTTCCCTCAAAGAAAAAGAACGCAATCTTTTAGAAATATTGATCAAAGATATGAAAGGAAAAATATCGTATGAAACTGTGGATTAAAATATATAATGATCTAAAAAAACACCCCCATCAAACTATTGAAGACGGGAATGTGAAAATGACATATGCCGAATTTTTGAATAAGGCAATTGATTTTTCCACAAAAATCGTCGGTGAAAAGTGCTGTGGAATTTACTGTGATTCGGAAATATATACCGCAATTGCTATCGTTGGGTGTATTGCTGCAGGTGTAACTGCGCTCCCTTTGTCGAAAAGGTACGGCAAAACACATTGCGAAAAAATCTTAAAAGCCATAAGCCCTTCATGTGTTGTATCGGATATATACTGCGGTTTGGACATAATAAGAATTTCCGATTCTTCATACATACCGCCTGACGCTCATCCAACATTAATAATGTGTACATCCGGTACAACAGGTATACCCAAAGGCATAATGCTTAGTGAGGATAATATTCTATCTAATGTTACCGATATAGAAGACTATTTTGAAATATGCGAAGAGGACAGCATATTAATAGCACGTCCGCTATATCATTGTGCAGTGCTTACCGGAGAATTTCTTGTATCTATTGCAAAGGGTTTAAGAATAGTGTTTTATTCAAGTTCCTTTGTTTTAGTCAATATAGAAAAAATCATCGAGCGAGAAAGCATTACAACTTTTTGTGCTACCCCAACCATTATTAAGCTAATTGCCAATTTCGCAAAAAACGAAATGAAAAACAGATTGAAAAACATCGTTATTAGCGGCGAATGCTTAGGGGCAATTGATGGTCGCATAATTAGAAACGCTTTGCCAAATGTAAAAATATACCACGTTTACGGTCTTACCGAGGCATCACCGAGAGTATGCTATTTGCCGCCCGAATATTTTGACGATGCGCCTGATTACGTAGGTGTTCCCTTAAAGTCCGTGAAAGTAGAGATTCGAAATGATAAAGGCGAGCTAGTAAATGTAAACGACAGAGGTTTACTTTGGGTATTTGGTCCGAATGTTACAACTGGATACTATAACGATCCGAATTTGACAAAAAAGTATATGTCCGATGGTTGGTTATGCACAGGGGATATAGCCCAATATAACGAACACGGTTGGATAAAAATACTCGGGCGCTGCGACAATTTGATTGTTCGAGCCGGAATGAATATTTATCCTTCCGAAATCGAAAATGAATTGAAGAAAGACGATCGTGTTCGGGACGTGTATATTTATACGATAGACGATCCCAAAATGGGCATTCAAATAGGAATGAAAATTGCAGGGAATTTCAATAACATAAAAGAAATAAAAAAGTTATGCACAGATTTACTTCCCTTATATCAGGTCCCATCCAAAATCGAATTATTCGAAAGTTTACCTACGAACGGTTCAGGAAAAATATTGCGCAAGGTGATTTCCGATGATTGAATGTGAAAAGAAAATCCTACTAAATGAACAAGAGTATACATTTCTTAAAAATTTCTTGCAACCATTTGATAGCGAACATGTTCAAAATAATCATTATTATGACACCTTGGATTTGAAGATGAACCAATGTGGCATTACTTGCCGAATACGTGAGAAAAAAGGTATATACAGCGTAGAAATAAAACAGCACAGCAGTGATTGGCAGGATATAAGCATCGAAAATACCGAAAGCACACATAACGAGTATAATGATGAGTTTTTCCTAAATATGGGCCTTATAAAGCACGGCTTTATCAAAACCTATCGTTGCACATTTAAAAAAGGCGATCTTGAAATTGCATTAGACAAAAATGATTATCTGGAATTTACAGATTATGAACTTGAGGTTGAATACCCCGCGCAATTCGAAGACCAAGCTGTGGCTATTGTTCTTTATATTGCCGAAGCGTTGTATGGTGCATCTTTAATCGATCGCTGCGAAGATTTTATGCGTCGCATTGGTATATGCAATAACAAATCGAGTCGTTTTTTCGAAAGAAAACAAGCGACAAAAACCATAAAAGCGGACTGAAAACGTCCGCTTTTTGTATTATGCTGAACTTGCAGCTGCAAAATAAAAAACAGAAAGGTAACAATATGAAAGCAGAAAACAAGATTCAGCCTGAAGGTATCTTGGAGCAGGATGTTGAGCTTTTTTCGCATAAAGATATCTCGGAAGATAATATTCTTTTCGAGGATGTGAAAAAGCGCGACGAACGCACCAAGCACTTCAGAACCAAAGACGGCAAATATATTGCCGCAACATTCAGAAACCCTATACACGTGCTTGACGAAAGCACAGGCGAATATGTGGACATCGCCGACACATTCGAAGAAAAAGAAGAGTGCTTTGAATCGAAGAACCCTCGTTACAATGCACGTTTTCCCAAAGAAGATTCAGAGGCAAGCTTCGTCAGCATAGAAAAGAACGGTCGCTCTGTCGATTGGCATTTCCGTTCCAAAAATTCCGCAAAGAAGAAGGCATCCGTCAAGAAAAAGGAAAAGCACTCAAAACTCGAATGCGCTGCTTTTCCCACTGTGCGATACGAAGGCAATTCTGATGATTGCGTATTGGAATACAAGCTCACCGAATCGGGCATTAAGGAAGATATTATCCTCTTCTCTCGCCCCGAAAAAAGTGAATTCGAGTTTGATTTCAAGATCAAAGGCTTGGATGCCGTTCTTGCCGATGACAAGAAAACCATCAAACTGTTTGCAAACGACACAGAAAGCGTCGAGACTGAATTCGTACTTCCGAAGATCGTTATGTTTGACGCGGCAGGTGTTTACAGCGAAGATGCTCATTACGAAATCGAAGAACACGGCAACAAGCTTACCGTAAAAGTTGTCGCCTCGGACGAATGGCTTTTTTCCGATGAGCGCGTTTATCCCGTAACTATCGACCCGCAAGTCGTAACGTATAACAGCTTTGGCAGCGCAAATAATATCAGAACTGTAGGTTCGGATAATTCTCGAACCACAGTAACAAGCATGTACGAAAGACATATCAGTCGAGTCGGATACAAAAACAACGGCATAGAATACAGAACGTTCGTACAGCTCGATTACCCCGAACTCCCTCTAGCATCTAAAGTAACTTCTGCAACATTGAAACTCTATCAAGATGCGTATGCAGGAAACGGTGACTTTGAGGTGTGCAAGGTTAATTCGGCGTGGACTTATGCAAACATTACTTGGGCAAATCAGCCGTCGTGCAGTTCTTCGGTATATGATACCTTTGTCGGCAAAGAAAGAGCAACTACAGAAGCGGTAGAAATCGACTTGACCGCCGATGCTAAAAAGTATTACGCAGGAACAGCGTCCAACCACGGCGTTGTTCTTAAAGCCTCCGATGCTGCACAGTGTGTGTGCAACAACGATGGTGACTGTGTTTATGCAGACCGTTATATCGAATTCGGTTATTCTGAGCCCCCTACAATTTTGGTTGAATATGTCGCAATAGACGAATATGCAGATAACCAGCAGTATGAAACCTTCGAAGTCGGTCGTGCAGGTACCGGTTCCGTTAACCTCTTTACCGGCAAACTTCATTTCGTTCACAATGACATCAGTGAAAGCGGTGGCCACCTGCCCCTATCATTATCGCACATTTATCGTTCTGACTTTAAAGAAATGTATGAAAAGGACACCACCTTTGGTAAAGGATGGCGGCTTTCCGCGTGTCAGTCTTTGGAATACAGCTTTGATTCCAGAGACATATTTGCCTCATATATTGATGCAAATGGCCGTGCTCATTATTTTGATCCCGATCAATATTCGATCAATGAAGACGGATACAGAGCATATTACGACACCGCCGGTTTAGGTTTTTCTTATATCCGAGATATAAATCAGATAGTTGACGAAAAAGGCAACAAGATGACGTTTGTCGATGACAAACTCTCGACCATTGAAGACGCAAACGGCAATAAAATCACCTATACTTATAATGATAACAAGCTTACTGCGATCGAAGACGATATGGGAAGAACCGCCACACTGATATATAGAAGTGATGGTAAACTCGATAAAATTCTCGATTCGAAAGACAAAAAAACCATTTTCGTGTACAGCGGTGACAAGCTTATACAGATTACATATCCCGACGGTAGTAAAACTAAATTCGATTATAATGACCAGATGGGTATGAGAAAAATCTCTGATTACTCGGGGATCATTTATAGAGTAACTTATGATGCCGACAATAGAGTTTCGACAGTAAAACAATATGGTTCCCAAATTGTCGCTCACGATAACTGCACAGCAAAAGATGTTCTCGGAGACAATATAGCATTCGAATACAGAGCTATTTCGACGGTAGTCAAGGATGTGACTTCCGAAATCGGTCAAGTCTTCCGATTTGATGATAAAGGCAGAGTGGTTGACTCTTATGAATATTTAATTGATGACGATGATTCTGATCAGCGCGCTGAGATCACTCCTACCGATATACGAAGTTATGAACCCAAATTAAATCGCAACAATAAAAAAACGACCGGCAAATATGTTTCCGCAAGCGCAAAAATAGACGGCGTGGACAATATGTACCCCAACTATATTACAAACGGCACGTTTGAAACAAGCTATGACGGAACCGTGAAACCCACCGGTTGGACGGTCGGAACGGTATATTCGGGTATAGATGGCGTGGTTGATGATGCATATATTGAGGGACATAAGTCATACAAGTTTAATAACACTTGCTGTAAAAGTAACAAGACAATTAAGCAGACCGTTAATTTGTGCAACCTTGCTATTGATGGTAATATGCTTGTAGCGTCCGCATGGGCAAAAGCAAGCGCACCGACCAATACTTACGCATCTTCGGGTAGTTCTAACGCGAAATTCGAACTGTATGCAAAGCTTACATTTGAAGATGGTTCGTATGTTGAAGAAACCAAACTGTATGATTGCGGTTGCACCGAATGGCAGTATGTTGCAATTCCTCTTGCGATGGAGTCTTTGAATCATCCTCCCGTTTCCGCATTGGTTCAGTTTAACTTCAGCGGCAATACCGGCACCTGCCTCGTATCCAATATTCGACTTACTAAAGTTAGAGCAAACTATTCTCATATGAATCCGTCTAACACCCGTCTAAACGAAAGCTTCCTAGGCGAAACCCAAACTATAATTCGACAAAACGTTCAGACCGATTGGAAGAAGGTGACTTATACTTATCTAAACGATAAGATGGATGCGGTCAAAACCACCGTATTTCTTGCCGAAGGCAGCGGTTTTACAAGCTTAACTCTTTACGACGATAAGCATCGTCCGATTAAAACGAGAGACTATCGCGATATTGTTACAGAATGTCAGTATGATTCTTTCGGCAATGTGACGGAAGAAAAAATATATCACAACGATACTCCCGACGTATATCTGATTTCCAAAGTAGATTACGATTCGCTCGGAAGAATCAAAAAAGAATATGATTCCCGAAACGACGATTACGTGACTAATTACTCCTATACATCGCCTTACGGTCTTCTCGCAAACAAAACCGATCCTAATGATCAAAAATACACTTACGGATACGATGACAATAACAAGCGTCAGACAACTGTAAATGCAATCAACGCATATTGCGACATTTGCAATATCACGAATACATTTGAGTATGATTACAACCAAATGACGCAGGTCAAGCATAACGATTTTATTTACGATTTTGAATATGAGCCGTTGGGAAGAAACAAGTCTGTTAAAGCAGAAGGCAACACTTTGGTGTCCTTTGCTTACCTTGATGCAAAATACAGCAAAACAACTGCTAGTTACGCAAACGGTTATACCTCCGTGGTTGAATATGATAAATTCGGCAATCCTACAAAAAAGACGATCAACGGTAACACGATATCTACCGCAAACTACGACTCTCGCGGCAATATTTTCAAACTTGTTGACAATTTGAAGGGTGTATGCTATGATTATTCGTACGATGGCAATGGTAATCTTATAAGAGTCAACGAAAAAGAAGGATCCTCTTTAGTTGACTACAAGTCGTTTACGTATGACAATCAAAACCGTCCTCTCACACGTTATGAAAACTCTACGGAATTTACATACGAAACGATTTACGAGAAGAAATCGACCGGTTATATTTATCCCGACGATGCTGTAAAGGGTGTTAAACTTAGAAATAAGTTTACCGACGAAATCGAAAAAGATAAGCTTCGCAGAACCTCGGTTCATAAGCTCACTCTTAATTCCGCTTCCTCCCCGCTTATTTCTGAATCCTATTCGTATCTCGACGGTACCGACGGACGTACAACAGAATTTGTAAGTTCTATTGCTCAAACTATCGGCAGCAAATCCTACAACCTTGCATATACCTATGATGAAATGGGCAATGTCAAGACTGTGAAGGATACCAACGATTCGAAAATAACCTATACATACGACGGTCTGAATCAGCTCATCAAAGAATGCGATAATCTCCATTCGAGAAAGGTTCGTTATACCTACGATAAGGGCGGCAACATTATTTCCAAGAAGGTTTATAGCCTTGGAGCCACCACTTCGTTTGTTAAGGAGTATAAATATTCCTACGCAAGCGATTGGAAGGATAAACTTGTTTCCTTCGACGGTGAGACGATTGAATATGATGAAATCGGCAATCCGACGACCTATCGCGGTAACGATCTTACATGGACGAATGTACGACGTCTTGCAACATTCGGCAACAACACCTACGAATATGGCGCTGATGGTATCCGTACTTCGAAAACCGCAAACGGTGTTAAACATAATTACACTCTCAACGGTAATAAGATTATTAAAGAAACCTTCGGCTCGAATACGGTTAAGTATTTTTACGGCGCTTCCGGTGTGGTCGGCCTCGACCACAACGGTACCGATTATTACTATCGCAAGAACTTGCAGGGCGATATTCTTGCAATCGTTGACGCAAGCGGTTCCGTTGTTGCTCAGTATGATTATGATGCTTGGGGCTATATCCTTGCTGTTAAAGATGGTAACGGCGTTGATGTTTCCGACAATCGTGCTCATATCGCTAATATTAACCCTTTCCGTTACAGAGGTTATTACTACGATACCGAAACAGGTCTTTACTACCTTAATTCTCGTTACTATGACCCCGAAACAGGTCGTTTCATCAACGCTGACTCGCTTGAATATCTCGGTGTAAACGGCGATTTTGTGAATTATAATCTGTTTGTTTATTGCGGGAATAATTCGGTTATGAACAAAGACCCAGATGGGGAACTTTTCTTAACCGCAATTATTATAGGCACAATAGCAGGAGTAGCTATTGGATTTGGGGCAACAGTATATGCAGATTATGCAGACGATGGCGAGGTCTTTAATGGCAGTATAGAAGCAAAAGGTTATATTATAAATACATTGGTCTGCGGCACGATAGGTGCCGGCGTTGGGATAGTAGCACCGTATATGCCCGGCATTATTGCTTCCAGTGTTACGATTTCTATACCGACGAGTTTGGCATATGCCAGTGGCGGTGCATCAGCAATTGCAATTACTGTTACTGGCGCACATGTTCTTGGCATACTAAGTGTCATTGGGTTAGGTATTATGTTTGCTAAGCCCAATAGCGGTCGCATTAGATACAGTGATGGCACAGGAATAGATCCAAATACAGGAAAAGAATTTTCTGATCCAAACAAAGCGCGTGATTATTATAAATCAATTAAAGACCCTGCAAAGAAAAACAAATGGAAGAAGTGGTTGAAAGGCAAAGGTTGGTATCATAATCATTTGAAATGATCAGTTGATGTTTTATGATGTTCATAAGGAGAAATAGTTGTGAAGATAAAATCAAGACCGCTAAATATCGGTGAGCTTTTTCCGTGTTCTTTTAGTAGAGCTAAAAATGTTTTCAAAGAAACAGATGTTTTCCTTAATTTTTCATATACTAGTAGAGGATATGGAACTTTTGCAAATACTCCAGATGCATTTTATTTAAAAAATAATGTCAAGGGCAAAATTATCGCTTCGATGTATACCTTTCCGGGGAACGATAAACCGCTTTTAAATTTTTTCTGTATAAAAGCAACAGAATATGATGATTTTTTAAAACAACAGTTTGAAATCGAGATTCTTCCATCAATTTTTGGATTTTATAGTGAGATATTGCAAAAAAATGCAATAAACCACGATACCTTTGTGTTTTTGGTAGAGCTGATTGACGGTTGTTTAAAAACACATCGTTATACATTCAAGTAACATGCGTCGAATAGAAAAAATATGCAAATTAAGGTAAGAAAATTTAGTGGTTTTGAAATTATCAGCCCTATAACTACATTGGTTTAGTTAAATCGTAATTCTCAAAACACATATTTCCTGATAGTGCGCCTAAACAAATACAAAAGCGGACAGTTTTTGTCCGCTTTTTTCTATACAATCTTTACAATAACGAATATTCAATTTACGGTGAATACAGAAGATGAGCATTATATCATATGATAGATTCAAACACTACCAAACCTTCTCCTTAGATCAAAACAGATATGGTTCCATTAACTTGATTACAGGCGAAAGTGTATTTACATACACTTTGAATTATCAACTTAGTGAATCAATATGCTTACACATATATTGCATCTATAGGTCAAAAAATCGATCAAATGAAAGTATATTAGGCAATAATTGGTCGTTTGCTATAGGTGTTAGCTATATTGCCGAAGACAGCAAAAAGCCGGAGCTTGATTATATCTGTGATTTCTGCAATATAAATGAAATCAGTTTTTCACAACAAAATATTCTAAATGTAGTTGTAGAAAATGAATATTTGAAAAGCTTTTATGACAAAGCCGGCAATTATTTTAACTTTTTATATTCAAACGACCGTATAGTCGGAATGCAACATAACCAAAACAGCATTGTTGATTTCATATACGAGAATGATCAGCTTATGGCCATTGGCGTTTCAAGTAACAAAACAGCATTCAAATACGATGGCAAGTATTTAACGAAAATATATGACGGTCACGGTATATATTATGAATTGTCATATTCCGAAAATAAAGTAACCGAAATATTACGTAAAGGCGCTACATTAAAAGCGCGTGACTATATTATGCGTATCTGCGACAAAGAAGGACTCGGCAAACGGTTTCGATACAGAAAAAACGAAACGGCAGCTATAGACATTCGACGTTCAAAAAAGACAGTTTACAAATTCAACGACCACGAAACGGAGAAAATGACATGAAAACAGTTTTACGAGAAGTCTGCGAGCTTCGCAAAGAAAACATATTCGAACTAGATAACAAAAACTCAAACAGATATAGCATTGTCGTTAACGAATCCGATGGAAAAACCGCATACTGCTTCAACACACCTATATACAACACAGAAACGAAAAAGCTCGTATATCGCGCCTTTGAAAAACACGGCGAAGCATTTGTATTCAAGGGAAGCAACACCTTAGTTACTGTACATAAAAATATGCTCATCCTCAAAAACGCTGAAGGTAACATAATAATTGATTTGCCAAACGACGCGTTTCATTTAGACAACGGCGTTCTTCGTTCGGAAACATGTGAGTTGACTCCTTCCCTAAATGGATGTATGATATGCATCAAAAAGAAAGAACATCATATTAAGCTGCGCTTGGACAATCCATTTCTAGCAGTGCGTCATAACACAAAATGCTTCGCCTTGATGGAAGATACCTTTAAGCCATTTGTTACCATATCTGCAATACCGAGTCATAATAATTGCGACAAATGCGTCCCCGGCTGTATTGATTATTCAATCGAAAATGTCAGGACATATAATCTTCTGTTGTCTTCTAAAGAAGGAAACGAAATATACTTCGAAGTAAATCTATACGAGCGCAAGTTGTTGCAAGACACCACCGTTGACAGCGCAGTTCCAAACGAAAACAATGCTTTTGGGAGTGTTGCCTACTTGGGAAACACCTCTTGGTTTGGAGAACAGTGGCTTTATACACGACTAGATACGACTAAATTAGATTACTTCGAACAAGACAATATCAAACACATCTTGTTGCATATTCCTTGTTTATTTAATAACAAAAAACGAGTTTTTGCATATTTGCCTCTTTCGCGTTTTTGCAGTTTTGGCTCAACTTGGGAAAACAAAAAGGATATTAGCGAGGCTTTTGCGTTTTCCAAAAATAACGGTAAATATACTACTGTTGATCTTACGGAAATCTTTAAAAGCGATACACACAGTTTCCTCCAAAACGGTTTAGCTATAAAATGCAATTACATCAAAAACTCATATACCGTTCTTGCCACTGCAGATAATTATACTTATCCAACCATATTGGAAATCAAATATAAAAAGTAAATATATCACAAAGCGGACAGAGTCTGTCCGCTTCTTATTTTATACTATAACTGCAGCTGACACTCAAAAGAAAGGAGAATTGAATATGGAAGATATCGAAGTTAAGCTGGCTCGCTTTGAGCAACGAATTGGGACACTTGAACGTGACGTTGTAGTCATAAAAGACATTCAAACAGAAATTCGCACAATCAG
>JAZTXJ010000069.1:0-7107 GCA_045636285.1 Eubacteriales bacterium | reverse complement strand
ACCGTCTTTTCGACGAGACCGAGGATGCTGCTGAAAACCTCGTTACCCGCGCTCCCGTCGTCGTCGTTATGGGTCACGTTGACCACGGTAAGACCTCTACCCTCGATGCTATCCGTAACACTAACGTTACCGCAGGCGAAGCAGGCGGTATTACCCAGCACATCGGTGCTTACAGAGTAAGAATAAACGATCAGGATATAACCTTCCTTGACACGCCCGGACACGAGGCGTTCACCGCAATGAGAGCAAGAGGTGCTCAGGCTACTGATATTGCAATCCTCGTAGTTGCGGCAGACGACGGTATCATGCCCCAGACGGTTGAAGCTATCAACCACGCAAAGGCGGCAGGCGTTACCATCATCGTCGCTATCAACAAGATCGACCGTCCCGGTGCAGATCCCGACAGAGTAAAGACCGAGCTCACCAAGTACGATCTCGTTCCCGAGGAATGGGGCGGCGACACTATCGTTGTTCCCGTTTCCGCGCTTCACAGACAGGGTATCGACGAGCTTTTGGAAATGATTACCCTTTCGGCAGATATGCTCGAGCTCAAGGCTAACCCCAACCGTGCGGCAAAGGGTGCGGTTATCGAAGCACGACTCGATAAGGGCAAGGGCGCGGTTGCTACCCTTCTCGTTCAGAACGGTACCCTTAAAAACGGCGATATTATTATCGCAGGTACCGCAGTCGGCCGTGTAAGAGTTATGACCGACGATAAGGGCAGAAAGCTCAATACCGCAGGTCCTTCGGTTCCCGTTGAAATTATGGGTCTTGCAGAAGTTCCCGAAGCGGGCGACCTCTTCAGCGCAGTAAGCGACGAAAGAATGGCTCGTGAGCTTGCCGAACAGCGTAAGGCAAAGAAGAAGGAAGAAGAACAGAACAGCAATAAGGTCAGCCTCGACGATCTCTTCTCGCAGATCGAAAGCGGTATCAAGAACCTTAATATCATTATCAAAGCAGACGTTCAGGGCTCTGCCGAAGCAGTCAAGGCAAGCCTTGCGAAGCTTTCCAACGAAGAAGTCAAGGTTGCCGTTCTCCACGCAGGTGCGGGCGGTATCACCGAAAGCGACGTTATGCTCGCAAACGCTTCCAACGCAATTATTATCGGCTTCAACGTACGTCCCGATAAGAACGCTATCGATATGGCGGCAAGAGATAAGGTTGAAATCCGTACCTACCGCGTAATTTACGACTGTATCGAAGAAATCGAAGCGGCACTCAAGGGTATGCTCGCTCCCAAATTCCGCGAAAACGTTATCGGTCACGCAGAAGTTCGTAACGCTATCCACGTTCCCAACGTCGGCACTATCGCAGGCTCTTACGTTCAGGACGGTAAGATCTCGCGTAATGCAATGGTACGCGTAGTCCGCGACGGTATCGTTATTTACGAAGACAAGATCGCATCGCTCAAGCGCTTCAAGGACGACGCGAAGGAAGTTCAGCAGTCGTTCGAATGCGGTATCGGTCTTGAAAAGTTCAACGACATCAAGGTCGGCGATATTCTCGAATGCTACGTTATGGAGGAGATCGAGCGTTAAATGGCAGGACACAGAACAGATAAAGTCAACAACGCGGTCTGTTTGGAGCTTGCCGCAATACTGCGCGAGGTCAAGGACCCGCGTGTATCGGGCGCATTTGTAAGCATCGTCGGTGCGCGCGTTGCCCCCGATATGAGCGAAGCAAAAATATTATACAGCGTTCTCGGCAAGGACGAGGGAGTCCACAAGGGGCTTATCTCGGCAACCGGATTTATAAGAAGCGAGCTTGCAAAGCGTCTTAATCTCCGTATCACGCCGCGCCTCACCTTTGTGCGCGACAACAGCACCGAGCACGCGATGCACATTTCGAAGATTCTCAAGGACATTGAGGAAAACTGATATGAATTTAATTTCGGTTAAAGAAGCCGCCGCATTCCTTATGGGGTGCGACGGCTGCCTCATTTACACACACGCTTCTCCCGACGGCGACACGGTAGGCTCTGCCGCCGCGCTTGCGCTCGGGCTTTGTAAATTGGGCAAAAAAGCAAATATTTTTTCGGTAGACGGTATCCCCGAAAAGCTTTCGTTTATCAATACGTCGCTTTTTGTATCCGAAGAGCCCGAAAATACCGATAATATCGTTCTTATAAGCGTAGACGTTGCGGGCCCGCAGGTGCTCGGAAGCGCGAAAAACAAAAGCTTTGCGCTCTCTATCGATCACCATAAGGTAAACACCGTCGATTGCGAAAGGCTTCTCGTCATGCACGACAGAATCGCCTGCGGAGAGATAATTTATCTGCTTTTGCAGGAGCTTGGCGTTGCGCTCGATTACGAAATCGCAACCGCGCTTTATACGGCGATAAGCTCCGACAGCGGCGGCTTCCGTTATGATGCGACCAAGCCCGAAACGCATATTATCGCGGCAAAATGCTTGGAAGAGGGTATCGATTTCGCCGATATAAACCGTCGTCTGTTCGAAAGCAAAACGCTTTCGCAGGTTGCGCTTACAAAAACCGCTTACAAGAATTTAGAGCTTATTCGCGGCGGAAGGTTCGCTATCGTCGCCATACGCCCCGAAGAAGTGCTCGAATGCGGTGCGTCGGAAATGGACTTCGACTGTATCAATTCTATCCCGCGCGAAATTGCGGGCGTGCTCGCATCTGCCGTTATCCGTCAAAAATCGGGCGGTATAAAGGTTTCTATGCGTAGTAACGCAGAAATCGACGTCGCCGAGCTGGCAAAAGCGTTTGGCGGCGGCGGTCACTACCACGCGGCAGGATTTTCGCACAGCGGCAGCTTCGACGAGGTTTTGGAAATCGTAAGAAGTATTTTTTCGGAGATCGAAATATGAGCACACCGAGCGGAATAATTATAATAGATAAGCCCGTGGGAATCACCTCGCACAACTGCATTTCAAAGCTCCGCTGGATATTAAAGGAAAAGAAAATCGGACATTGCGGCACGCTCGACCCTATGGCTTCGGGCGTTTTGCCGATAATGATCGGCTCTGCCGTAAAGGCAAGCGAATATCTTGTCGATCACGACAAGCGTTATTTTGCAGGTATTCAGCTCGGACTGACAAGCACGACCGAGGATATTCTCGGTGAAATTCTTTCCGAGCATATCGGCGTTTTGCCGAGCTTTGAGGAATTTGCGGCTGTCGCAAAGCAGTTCGAAGGCGAAATAATGCAAACACCGCCGATGTATTCGGCTTTGAAGGTTGGCGGAGTAAAGCTTTTGGACCTTGCGAGAGAGGGCATTACCGTCGAGCGCAAGGCGAGAAGCGTGAATATATATTCCTGCGAACCGATCGAAAAAGAGGGCGAATTTTTCCTCGACGTGCATTGCTCACGCGGGACCTACGTACGTACTCTTTGTGCCGACATAGGCGCGAAATTGGGTTGCGGTGCGGTTATGAGCTCGCTCGAACGCAGTGAGGTCGGCGTATTCAAGCGCGAGGACGCGATAGTTTTCGACGAGCTTAACAATATGACTGTCGAAGAAATCCTTTCGCACCTTATCCCTGTCGAAAAAATGTTTATGCACCTGCCCGAAGCGCGAATGGACGAATTTTTCGACCGTCTTTTCCGCCAAGGACAGAAAATAAAGCTTTCGAAGCTAAAGGGCATAAACGGCGAGGTCGGCGATTTACTGCGAGTTTACGACAAAAACGGCTTTTACGCGCTCGGCGAAATATGCGAGCTCGAGGGCAAAAAATATTTTTACCAAAAAAAGCTGTTCAACTAACACACAATAACATTTTTAGACACCGAGAATCTGCTACAATAAAGCAGATTCTTTTCTTTATGGTGAGTTTATGGATATTTCGGCTTTGTTGAACAGCACAAAAAAAGAAAAAACGGCTATGCTCGCAATAGACGAGCTTACCCCGAACCCGCTTCAGCCGCGGCGCGTTTTCGACCGCGAAGAGCTTCAATCGCTCGCCCTGAGCATTAAAACCTATGGGCTTATTCAGCCTATCGCGGTGAAAAAGCTCGTTCCCCTGCCCGCCCCGATGCCGCGCGTGAACGCGAAGTACGAAATTATCGCAGGTGAACGGCGGTGGCGCGCTTCGAAATTGGCGGGGCTTACGCATATCCCCTGCCGTATTTTCGAAACCGACAAGCAGGGCAGTGCGATGATGGCGCTTGTCGAAAACATACAGCGAAGCGACCTTTCGTTTTTCGAAGAGGCGCTCGCAATGCAAACGCTTTTGCTTATGACAGAAATGCCGCAATCCGAGCTCGCACACGCACTTTCTATTTCGCAATCGGCGCTTTCGAACAAGCTCCGCCTTTTGCGGCTTTCGGAGCGTGAACGGCTTATCGCTATCGAGCACGGATTTTCGGAACGGCACTGCCGCGCGCTCGTGCGGATCGGCAACGAGCAGGAACGCTTACCGATAATAACGAAAATCGTCACCGAGGAATTAAGCGCACCCGAAGCAGAAAGACTTATCGAAAGCTATATTTCCAATTCTCCCCACAAGGAAAGAAAGGAGCGCACAAAAAAGAAAAGGCCCGTACTTATTGGCAGGCTCGGCGATATGAAGCTGCTTTTCAATACGCTCGACAAGGCGGTTTCGACGCTCAACAGCGCGGGCTTTGATGCAAAATGGGAAAAAGAGGAAGGCGACGGCGTGCTTGAAGTGAGAATAAAGGTAAAGAAATAGTTTACGAGAGGAAAACTTTTTAATCACCCCAAAGGCTTTTCCTCTCGCGCTCTCTTTTCGAAACTTTTAGGTATTATATTCATAAAAAAAGACCGAGAATCAACTCGGTCTTTTTAAGTTTAATTTTTTATTGCTTTTTCTGCAATGTCTTTGATCATCTCTGCTATTCGGAGCAAAGCGTCGCAAGCATCGTCTTCACAGCAGTAATCTGCGATCAAACTGCCGACACGAGAAAGTTCTTTTTGCGAATCGGTCACCACGCTGAACGTTGAGCCTTTCAGATCGTCGTACATTTTGAAGTAAAATTCAAGAAGCTTTTGATTTGTCGTTTCGCGACATTTCACAATGTCGCCGAGCACTTTCAAACGCTCTTGAACAGCGAAATCTCCGAGACCCTCAGAATGCACCGTCGAAAGCTGAGCGAATGCTTCTTTGATATGCGCGGTCTGTGCCTGTATCAACGCGATTTGCGTCAAACAATGATCCATCGTGTAGAGAGATGCGCTTTGGTTTTCGGTTGCTTCGGTCGTTTGAGTATTAATATTTTCGTTCATTTTGTCCTCCAAAAATTCATTCGGCGGACACGCAAGGCATATTTTGTTTTTATCTATGAAGCGTGCCCTGCCGTTTTTAACAAGTCCCTTTGCCCTTTTCGGGTAGGTGGCTCCATATTCATTTCCTTGCTCATCTACAACGATAACGTTTTTTGTCATGGGTGTCTTCCCCCTCGCGGTAAATATTCAAGCTTTTGCGCGATGCCGTTTTTTGTTATGGGTGTCTTCCCCGAGCGCTTATTCAGTATAACACCGATAAAATCATTTGTCAAGCGACGAGTAGTTGAAATTTATCGAATTATATGCTAAACTGTAAAAAACGCTTTAAGGTTTGCTATGGAATTCGAATACGTAATACTTGATTTTATAAGAAATAATTTCTCCTCTGCGTTTGGCGATTTATTAATGAAGTGCTTATCCTTTCTCGGCAACGCGGGCTGGGTATGGATTTTAACCGCCGTGTGCTTAATGCTTTTCAAGAAGACGCGAAGGATAGGCGTCACAGCCGCGTGTGCGCTCATATTCAGCCTTTTAATATGCAACCTTACTCTTAAACCGTTAATCGCGCGAATGCGCCCTTATGAGCTCAGAGAAGGTATCGAGCTGATTATCTCTGCGCCGACCGACCGTTCCTTCCCGTCGGGGCATTCGAGCGCATCGTTCGCGGCGGCGGTTGCGATTTTTTGCGGCAACAAAAAATGGGGTGTGGCGGCTTTATCGCTCGCAACGCTTATCGCTTTTTCGCGGCTTTATCTTTACGTTCACTTCCCCACCGACGTTTTGGGCGGTATTATCGTCGGGTCGCTCTGCGGAGTTCTTGCTTATTATATAATCAAAAAGCTATACAAAAAAGCTGTTACGAATTGATCGTAACAGCTTTCCTTTTATTCCTGTGCTTCCTGCATTTCCTTTGCCGATTCGGCAGTGCGGTTAATTTCGTTCGGTTCGCGGAAGGTGGGAACGACGGTCTTCACTGCCGCCTTTATTCTTGCCGAACCGAGCTCGCGGCTCGAAACCGAAACCGCTTTATTAAGGATTTCAAGCTTTTCGGCAACCGCTTCCCGCGTGAGCGGTGTATCGCGTTCGATAAAGATCATATTGTTATCGGTCTTATCGAGCGATTCGGTCTGCATAAGCAGTTCTTCATAAAGCTTTTCGCCGGGGCGCAAGCCGATTTCTTCGATCTTTATATCGACGTCGGGTTCAAATCCCGAAAGCTTTATCATATTCCTTGCAAGGTCGTAAATACGAACCGGCTTGCCCATATCGAGCACAAACAGTTCGCCCTTTTTCGCCATTGCGCCCGCCTGCATAACAAGCTGGCTCGCTTCGGGGATCGTCATAAAATAGCGGATAATTCGCTTATCGGTAATGGTAACGGGGCCGCCCGCTTCGATCTGACGCTTGAACAGCGGGATAACCGAGCCGTTCGAGCCGAGCACGTTGCCGAACCTTACCGCCGCGAACGAGGTTTTGCTGTCCACGCGGCATTGAATTACCATTTCGCAAAGACGCTTCGAGGCACCCATTATATTCGTGGGGTTAACGGCTTTATCGGTAGAGATAAGTATAAACTTTTCGGTTCCGTATTTTTCCGCCATATCTGCGGTGTTCGCAGTACCGAAAACGTTGTTTTTAATCGCTTCGCCGCCGCTTTGCTCCATCAGCGGCACGTGCTTATGAGCCGCCGCGTGAAAGACGATTTCGGGACGGTAGTTCGAAAACAGGCATTCGAGCCTTTCTCTGTCGCGCACGGAGCCGATTTCGACCGCCAAATCGAGCTCTTTGCCGTAGGCGCGGACAAGCTCCTGCTGTATTTCGTATGCGTTGTTTTCGTATATATCCAGGATAATCATATTTTTAGGCTTTAAAGTTACAATCTGCCTGCAAAGTTCGCTGCCGA
>JAZTXJ010000068.1:0-57333 GCA_045636285.1 Eubacteriales bacterium | reverse complement strand
ATTATAGCTCATGAAGCAGCCAAAAAAGGCGGAATCTGGCTTGATGTACCAAGAATTACAGATTGATTTGGTGATAATATGAAAATACTTTTTGTATGCCACGGCAATATATGCCGTTCGCCGATGGCGGAGTTTATATTTAAAAATATGATTTCCGAAAAGGGTATATCCGATAGGTTTTTTGTTGCGTCGAGCGCGACCAGCACCGAGGAAATTTCTTTTTCGGGTATCGGCAACCCCGTTTATCCGCCCGCGCGCGCAGAGCTGAAAAAGCACGGAATCGATTGCGGCGGCAAGCGCGCAGTTCGGTTAACGGCAGAGGATTACGAAAAATACGACCTTTTTGTCGGTATGGACAGCAACAACATACGCAATATGCACCGTATTTTAAACGGCGACAGGGATAACAAAATTCGCAAGCTTATGGACTATACCTCGCGCGGCGGCGACGTTGCGGACCCGTGGTATTCCGACCGATTCGATATTGCCTACCGCGATATTTACGACGGCTGTAAGGGCTTGCTTGAGGAATTGGAAAAATATTCGAAATAACGAGGAAACTTATATGTGGAAGAAGGACGAAACGCTACACGAGCTTCAAAGAAAGGCGGCGCGCAAGGCTTATTTGCACGGCGTAATCACCGCTTTGCGTAATCAGGAGCGCGAGCTTGCCGAAAAGGTAGAACGGCTCGATAAGGAACGCAAAATCGAGCAGGGCGAGTTCGATAAAATGTCCGGCAAAAGCCTTTCTGCGTTTATCTATACAATGGCGGGCAAAAAGGACGAGCAGCTTGCCAAGGAACAGCGCGAAGCGCTTGCGGCGCAGGCGAAATACGATACCGCAGTGCGCGAGCTCGAAGCGGTAAGGCAGGATATAAAGCGTTACAGCAAGGAATATCTCTCGCTTGTCGGGTTCGATATCCGCTATGAAAAGCTTTTAAAGGAAAAGGCAAATATTCTTAAAGCGAACGGCAACCCCGAAGCCGAACGGATAGTAGAGCTTCAGAAGCGTCTTGCCGAAGCGGAAAGCGCAAAAGAGGAGATTGCCGAAGCGATTTCTGCCGCAAAGCGCGCAAACCGTTCTGTTTCGACCGTGCTCGAAAACCTTTCCCACGCGGAAGAATGGGCAAGCTGGGATATTATCGGCGGCGGTATGATAGCCGATAGCGCAAAGCAGGATAAGCTCGATGCCGCGCAGGATTCTGTCGAAGCGTTGCAGGTTGACCTTCGCTTGCTTAAAACCGAGCTTGCCGATATAGCCGAAAACACCGAAATACGAGTCGATATCGAAAGCTTTTTGCGGTTTGCCGATTGGTTTTTCGACGGAATATTCGCCGATTACAGCATTTTACAGCGTATCGAGGAATCGAAGGAAAAGATTTACGATATTAAAAACAAAATCAACCGAATAATAAATCATTTGCAGGAAAAGCTTTCGGAAACCGATAGCCGTGCAGATGCGGTAAAGGCAGAGCTTGATTCGATCGTGCTGAAAGCAGAGGTTTAAAAATGTCGCTCGATATAACGATAAAACAAAAATTTCCATATCCCAAAGCCATTCCCTTCGAGCTTATTGTCGGAAACGATCTGCAATACGGAAGCTTCGAAAATATGAGCTTGAAAATCGGCATAGTCGGCGAGGGCGAAATCGTTCTTTTTAGCCCCAAGCATATCGGCAGAGGGTTCAGCGTCGTTTGGAACGAAAACGAGAAAAAGCAGATAGATATTCGCCTGCCGTCGCCTTCGACAAGGTTCGAGCTTGCCGACGTTTACCGCTGTGTCGAGCGTATTGCGGGGTATTGGAGCTGCCGTATATACGTAAACGGCGAGGAAGTGAAAAGGGAAGACTTCCGCGCGGGCTACAAGGGTATGGTCGAGTTCGAGGAAAGAACGCTCGATTATATGTGCGATAAGCTTATCGACGGAAGCAACCAATCGTTTACCTTGTTTTCGGCGCGCTGGCCGCTTGTTATTTCGAAAAGCGAAGCCGAGCGATTCAAGGGCAACCCCATAAAATACGCAGAATGGTTACACAAAATGCAGGATATTGGCGCAGAATACGCCGAGCCCTTGATTTACGAAACCGACAAGGGTCTTTTCGGGCGGTATATTTTTACCGACGGCATAGCCGAAATATTCCCGAAAAAGCCGTGGCTTCCGCCGAGCGCGGGCGATGCCGTCAAATGCGACAAATGGATAGTTTCGGTGTTCGATAACCAAAGCGGCAAACAGCTTTGCGACGTCGAATACAATGAATTTTTGGATAAAATAAGCGATAAATGCAAGCCGTACGATTGCGACCATATTATAACGGACGTGTTTACACTCGATGAAGTGAAGGCATTATAAAAAATCCGCTCGGTTCAGGCGTGAGCTCCGATAAGGACAACACGCGTCAGCCGAGCGGTTTTATTATTATTTAATTTCTGCAGTCAACAAGCGAAACGCTCTTGACGTCGGGGAGGTTCGAAAGCGCGGAAACGAGCTTTTGGTGCTTGCCGCTTAAAGCGATTTCGTAAACCACCTCGGTATACGTGCCGTTGTTAACGAGCGAGGAGAGGCGGTTTTTTATGTTGTTTTCGTTCAAAAGGCGCGCCGTGTAATCGACAGCCTTATCGGTATCTGCGCGGACAACGAGAAGATAAGGACGTGCGCCGACAGACGAAAGCTTTAATACAAGGAACGAGGCAAGACCGATAAACAGACAGCCGACAATGGTGATTTTGTAAAAATGTGCGCCTGCGGTAATACCTGCGGCAACCGCCCAGAACATAAACGCGGTGTCGCTTGCGTCCTTTATCGCTGTGCGGAAACGGATTATCGAAAGTGCACCGACCATACCGAGCGAAAGCGCGAGGTTAGAGGTTATGGTGAGAACTATCATCGCAGAAATGGGAGTGATAAGAAGCAGAGTAACCTCGAAGGTGCGGTTGCGCGATACTCCGCGCAGGGTAAGACGGTAAATAAGAAGGATAAAAAGTCCCGCAAGGAATGCTACAACGAGCGAGATAATAATATCGGAAAGCGTTATTTCGGAAGAAAAGCCTTCCAATACACTTTTTTTGATAGCGTCAAAAATACTCATATTTATCTCCTTTTTATATCGCAGATGCGTTTCTGCACAATGCGTATTTTGAAACCGAAAGCTGTGCACCGTTGGTAGAACAGCATTTACGGACAAACGAGGGACAGCGTTCGGAATATTTTATTTCCATAATTATCTGTCCGCGGTCGATTGCAGGGGTTGCGCGTTCGGTATTGCCGAACAGCGTTTCTTTATCCGGCGGGAGCGAATCGATATTGAAATCGAACGTCACTCTTATTCCGAGCGGAGCAAAAACATAGGCTTCGCGGTCGTAGCGCACCGATATTGCGGGGCGGAACGCCTTTGAACGCATTTCCGAAACAAGCCCGAAGCAATCGCTGTTTTCATCGATACCTTCGCCTTTTAAAATGCATTCGAGCTCGGCTTCGGTAATTATTGCCGAATGCTTTTCGGTAACTATACCGCGTTTGGTTTTGCGTTCGAGCCTTATTGTTTTTTTGCTTCCGCCATAGGTGCGTATTCTGAATTTAACGTGAACGGCGTTGCCGTCCTCTTTTTCGGCAAGCGCAGTGCCGAACGGATCGTCGAAATAGAGCGAGCAGATCGAATATCTGCCGTCTTGCGCGTTTTCGTCGGGAGTCATCAGTGCTCTTATTCGGTTTGCGATAACCGAATATTCGCTGTAATCGATCAGGTATTTTTCCTCGCGGCGTTCTGCCATCAGAGCACCTCCCTATACATTAAAGCCGTAGCTTCGCATTTGCTCGTCGGAAAGCGAGAAATAGGATTTGACGTACTGCAAAAGATATTTTTCGCGGTTTCTTCCGAAGGTTTTAAGACTTTCGACAGAGGATTCCCACGTGCTGTAATTTCTGTTCCAGCGTGTGCAGTCCTTGCCTATATCGTTGACTATCATAGCCTTGAACTCATCGACGTATTTGTCGATATTCGCGCTGGTCCAGACGTTATTTATTTGGTATGCGATTTCTTCCAAAAACTTCTTTTTGAATTCGGGGTTTTTAAGGAGCGCGTTTATAAGTCTTGTCGAAAACATATTCGCGCTTCCGGTGCCGCCGGGGTCGAGATGGTCGGCAACTGTATTATAGTTCGAGGAACGGAACGCGTGGTCAACGTCATACATTATCCAACGCCATTTTCCGCCTTCATAGGTGAAAAACCGTATATTGCCGTTATCGGTGTTGCAGATAATCATTTCCGCAACGATATAATCGATATAGTTTTCTATATCCATAAGCGAGCCGACGTAATCGTAATGCTCCTGCACGGTAAGGTCGTGCTTCGATGCATAATCGACAAGCGCCATATATGCTTCGCTCGTTTTGCCGTTCGCAACCGCAACCGTCGCTTCGAGCGGGTCGCAGTTATAGTGCTGTGCAACGTAGTTTTCGTTGAGCTTTTCGCGTATAAAATAGAGTCCCCAATATTCGCCGTTGAGATAAAGCACGACGGGACGGCAGTTTTGCACGTCAAGTCCGAGCATATCGTTCGCCATTGTGGTTACCATTGCATCGCGCATTGAGGAATATTTAAAATCCTGCCCTGTGTTGCGGAGCACGAGCGCTTCGTAGCAATCGAGCTCGGTATCGCGGAAGAGCTGATAATACAGCGCATCGGAGCCGTATGCCGAGCGGAAGAAGAGTGCAAACGATTTTTTGGGGAGTGCGCGCGAAAGACCGCCGAAAATGCGTATTCCGCAGTTTTCCGAAAAGCCTTCGTCGGTTTGGGCGAAAAAGCTCACGCTTGCTTCGCGCTCCCAGCGGTAATAGTAATTCGCGCCCTCATAGGGAAAAACCGAATCGGCGCGGGGGCCCGTTTCGTAAATGCCCGAATAGTAGTCCCACAAATTTTTGGGTTCGGTTACGATAGATATTGCTTCAAGCGTATCGTTTTCGTTGACGATATAAGTCAAATCGGTCACTTCGCTTTTGAGCTTGCCGTTTTCGATAGCGATACAGCGAATAACCGTCGTGGCGGAAAGCTTTAACGGCGCGGTGTAGCGCGTGGAATCCGCGGTCGGTTCGGTGCAATCGAGAGTATAATAAATATTGCCGTTGCCCGTAAGCTCAACCGTTACGCTTTCGCCGTAAACGCCTTGCCCGAGCGAAGCCTGCGGAGCGGCGGTTTTTTCGGTGGCGCGCTTGGAGTTTGCCTTTTCGGGCGTTACCGATGCGAGCACCGAAAATCCGTTTTCGCCTTCGGCTCTGCCGAACGCGGTATTAATACCGAGCGAGGGTACGGACGCGCTGTCGGTGATTTCGCTTCCGTTCGAAAGGGTAAGCGTTTCGCCCGATGCGTTGATTCCGAAATTAAGCACGGTATATCCGAGCGGGGTATTCACGCCGTCGCTCGAAAGGATTATCGCGGTATAACCGTTTGCGGGAACCGTAACACCGTTAAGACTGCCCTTTAAGGGCTGTTCGGGGTCATCGGAAAGATACCAGCCGTCGAGCGTGATATCGTTTTCGGTACGGTTGTGAAGCTCGATAAAATCGTGATAGGTTTTAAAGGGTCCTGCGAGATGAGCGGTGTTCGAGGCGACGATTTCGCTTATTTCTATATCGGCGGGACGGATTGCGCTTTCATAAAGCGCAACACCCGCTTCGGTGTTTGCAAAGCCTATCGAAACAGCGCCGTCGGTATAGACCGCTTCGCCGTTTTCGTTCGAATAGCTGCGGGAATTGCCTCTGCCCGCGGGAACGCAGGAAACGTATTCGCTCTTTTTGAATTCGGGGGTTATAAGATAAACCGATTCGCCCGAGGAAAGCGCGAAGCCGCAGACGTTTTCGCCGCTTCCGTTTTCGGCGTACAGTACGAGGCATTCGTTGGGTGCAAGCGTTTTTTCGGGGAGCGCGTATTTATAGGGGTCTTCCTCGGAATCGCTCACGAAATATCCCTTTGTCGAAACCTCGCTTTGCGAAACGTTGCAGATTTCGATAACGTCGCGCAGCTTGCCGCCGTAAGGCGTAAGGTCCTGCGAAAGCAGCAGCTCGCTTATAACGAGGGGCGCGTTTTTATCGGTTCTTGTTTCTTCGAGTGCTTCCTTGCCCGATTCGTCGTTTTCGAATCCGGGCGTGGCGAGCATTTTTTTGTATTCGTAGCCGTTGTCGCCGTTAATGCGGGAAAGAGAATGGTTGTTTTCGCAAAATACTGCCTTTTGGGTAATATATTTGCTTCCGGCGGAAAGAACTATATCCTCGCCGTCGGATATACGGAAATCGGTGTGGAATTCGCCGTTTTCGGTGATTTTGTCCTTGCCCGATGCAAAAACGAGCATAAATTCGCCGGGGGCGAGCGTTTTTTCGGGGAGCGAGTATCTTGCGCGGTTTTCAAGCGTATCGGAAATAAAATAGCCCTTTGTGGAAATCACCGCAGAGGAAATATTCTTTATTTCGATAATGTCGCAGAACTCGCCTTCGGAATCGGGGAGAACCGAGCCGTTTGCGGTAAGAATTTCGTTTATCGCAAGCGAAAGAGAGCCGTCGGATGCGCCTGCGCGGAACTGCGCCACGCCCTCTTCTGTGTTCGGGTAACCCGGCGAAGCATCACGCGTGACGGCGAAGCCCTCCTTGGTCCAAACCATAACCTCATCGCTGAGAGTTTTTACCGTGGTGGCTTTATCGATAACCGTGCCGTCCCACGAAACGAGCGAGATATATTCGTTTCCGTCGGACGCGAGCCTGAACGGAACGTTGATTCCGTCGAGATAAACGATAAGATAGCTGTTCGCTTCGAAGGTTATATCTCCGAAGGAATAGGCTTTACCGTTGCCCGTATCGTTGGCAAGACCGAAATCGGCGAGATTAAAGGTTTCGCCGTAATTGTAAAGCTCGATATAATCCGGATATTCGCCGTTATCGGTTGCGAGTATCGATTTGTTCGAGGAGCATATTTCGTTGATACGGACACAGATATTCTTCATTTCGCCGTCGAAAAAGACGGGAGTGCCGACCTTGTCCTCGACAAGCACCATCACCGCAACGCCCAAAAGCATACAGGCGGCGAGCAATACTGCTATCATTATTTCTTTTTTCGTTCTTGCGGTCATTCCGCCTGATTTTGCCATTTACGTTTCTCCGTTCATAAAAACGCTGTTTGTAAAGACGCCTAAGCTGCGGGATTTGTCACGTTTTTTGCAAAAAATCCGCAAAAATTCTTACATATCGCGCGAGGCGATGACGTTCGCGCCCGTGCCGCATACGTTTTCGATCAGCACCGCGCCGCGTTTTACCGGCGAGTGCGCGGCAAAGGAGTGAAGCTCGCGCATGATTTCAAACATTTTGCCCTTGGGAATAGCGCGGTCGGTACGTACGGCAAGACGGCGATGTATGCCGCCGATAATCTTTACCGAGCCCGTAACCGTACGCATGGGAGAGGTTATTTCGTTTTTGCCGTATTCCGCGCCGCGCGCGCAGGTGTTGCCGAGAACCTCAAGGGTTTCCTCGTTTACCTGAATATGACATCCGCGGGGGCAGACTATACAGATCATTTCTTTCATTCGGATACCTCCTCGCGCTCGAACACCGAAACGGTGATACTGCCGTGCGCGCGTTCAAGCAATACTTTGGGAAGGGTTATTTTTTGCATTTCTGCGGGTGCAAGGAATTTTCTGGAGAAGGAAGCGATTCTTTCGCCTTCCGATTCCACAACAATATCTGCGGCTTCCATTTTTTTGCGGACACGCATAAAAACGTCTACCGATTTTTCCACACGACCGATATTTATTCTCTGCGGTACGGTATAGCCTATATCTGCGACGTTTTTAACGGGAATGGAAACGCCGTTTTCGGCTTCTTCGCCGCCGAGCACGTATTTTGCCGCGCTTCTGCCCGCGCGTTCGCTTTCTGCCGAAACGTAGTCGACAAGATCGTGAACGTGAAGCACGTTACCGCAAGCGAAAACACCGGGTTCGGTGGTTTGCATATCCTCGCCGACGGTCGCGCCCTTCGTGCGGAAGTCGAGCTCGATACCTGCCTGACGGGTAAGCTCGTTTTCGGGAACAAGACCGACGGAAAGAAGAAGGGTATCGCATTCAAAATATTTTTCGGTGCCGGGAATGGGCTTCATATCGGGGCCGACCTGAGAAAGCTCGATACCTTCGAGTGCGTTTTTGCCGTGCACTTTCGTAACGGTGTGCGAAAGGTAAAGCGGAATGCCGAAATCCTCCAAGCACTGTGCGACGTTACGCGAAAGTCCGTTGGTGTAGGGCATAATTTCGGAAACCGCAAGCACCTGCGCGCCTTCGAGAGTCATACGTCTTGCCATAATAAGACCTATGTCGCCGCTGCCGAGAATTACTATTTTCTTGCCGACAAGATAGCCTTCGATATTAAGGTATCTCTGCGCCGCGCCCGCGGTGAAAACGCCTCTGCCTCTGTCGCCGGGGACGAATATCGGGCCTCTGTTACGCTCGCGGCAGCCCATTGCGAGAATTATAGACTTTGCTTCGATCTGCTCGAAGCCTTTTTCGACAGAAACCGCCGAAACGATTTTGTTTTCGATATTGAGAACCGTCGTGCCAAGCTGAAGCGTGACCGAGGTGTTTTTGAGCATTTCGATAAATCTGCCCGCATATTCGGGACCGGTAAGCTCTTCGCCGAAGCGGTGAAGTCCGAATCCGTTGTGTATGCACTGGTTGAGTATGCCGCCCGCTTCGCAATCGCGTTCGAGCAAAAGTATATCGGTAACGCCCGCTTCATAAGCGGCAACAGCCGCCGCCATACCTGCGGGGCCCGCGCCGATAATAACTATATCGCGTTTAGTCATTGATTTCACCGACCTTTCCTGCGACTATGTACGAGCCGTCCTTGTCCCAAAGCACGCTTTCGGCAGGAACGTTGTAATATTTGCAAAGTATTTCGTGTATTTTAACACCGCAGAATCCGCCCTGACATCTGCCCATACCGCTTCCCGTGCGGCGCTTTATGCCGTCGAGCGTGGTGGGCTTGATATAGGAGTTATCGAGTGCGTCGATAATTTCGCCCTCGGTAACGAGATTACAGCGGCAGATAACGTTGCCGTAAAGTCTGTTTCTTTCGCAGGCTTCCGCCTTTTCCTCGTTCGAAAGCTCCGAGAAGCAGAAGTGGGGTTCGGGATATTCCCAGCTTTCCTTTTCGGTAAGCATAACTCCGCAGTCCTCAAGAACCTCGATAACGTATTCGCCGATAGCGGGCGAGGAGGTAAGACCGGGGGATTTAATACCCGCAACGTTTATGAAATGTCTGCAAAGTGCAGATTCGCCGATAATGAAATCGCTCTTATCGGAGTTTGCGCGCAGACCCGCAAACGAGCGTATGTTTTCGCGGTAGTCGATAAGCTTTGTCGTTTTTGCCGCTTCCGCCGCAACGAAATCAAGTCCTTCACGCGTGGTGGAAACGTCATCGCGCTCGTTATCGCTTTCTGCGTTCGGGCCGACGATAATATTGCCGTCTGCCGTCGGAGAAACGAGTACGCCCTTACCCTTTTCGGTGGGGCACTGGAAGATGACGGTGTTTACGATTCCGTAGGAGGTTTTATCGAGCAGGTAATACTGTCCCTTCGAAGCGTAAATTTCGAAATCCTTCGCGCCGACAAGCTCTGCGATTTTATCGGAATAAAGACCTGCCGCGTTGATGATATAGCGGGTATCGTAGATTTTGCCGCCTGCGGTTATAGCAAAGGCGCCGTTGATCTTTTCGATTTTGGTTACTTCGCTGTTAAGGAAGAATTCAACGCCGTTTTTCGCCGCGGTTTCAGCCATTGCGATACAGAGTCGCCAGGGGTTGACAACAGCCGCCGAGGGAGCGAAGAGTGCGCCGGTAACTTCGGACGAAAGATTGGGCTCGCGTTCAAGCAGAGCGTCCTTGCCCAAAAGCTCCATGCCGCGTACGCCGTTTGCAACGCCGCGCTCGTAAAGCTTGTGAAGGTGCGCTTCGTCCTTTGCGTCGAAGGAAATTACCATCGAGCCGCACTTGTTGTAAGGAACGTTGAGCTTGGTTGCGATTTCTTCGATCAGCTCACAGCCGCGCACGTTAAGGCGCGCCATAAGCGTGTCGGGCTCGGGGTCGTAGCCCGCGTGAACGATACCGCTGTTGGCTCTTGTCGTGCCTATTGCAATATCGTTGTCTTTTTCGAGCAGACAGCATTTCACGTCGTACTTCGAAAGGTACATTGCGATAGCGGCTCCGCATACGCCGCCGCCAATAATCGTAATATCGTACATTTTCCTACCTCTTACGGTTTTAATAAAATTTATTTTATAAAGCAATTACTCCGCAACGCGCGCATAGAATATACTATGCGTTTTCGTTTTCGGAATTCTGCTTTGCGTTCTTGATTTCGTTTTTGAGAATGGCAACGAATTCTACGTTCGGTTCGAATTCGATCATTGCGCGCTTTCTGTTGAAGTCGCAAAGAAAAACATAGCTTTCCGCTTTTATGTTCTGGTTGAGCGAATATTTGATTATCGCCTTTTCGGCGGAGGGGAGATGGTCGTAATCGCGCTTTTTCAGAAGCTCTGTCGCCGTTTCGAGCGCAACCTGACATATCACCGTGCGCTTGTTGCCGACAATTTTCGTTACCGAAAAGCTTCCGTCGCATACGGCGTATTCAAATTCGGTCAGCGTATACCGCACGACAAGCAATATCGAAACCATTACCGCGGCTATACCGCAGAATTCGATAAACGCCTTGTAGCTCGGAACGACAGTCGCAACAAAAAACAGAGTGAGCGAAACGAACGCACAGACAAACAAAAGTATCCTTGTCTGCAGAACGCTTCTTTCGGGCTTGCAGATATACAATTTGACTTACTCCTTTTTTTGGTTTTTTCGATTTATTTGAACGGAGGAATATTTATGGATTTTGACCGCAGACAGTTAGACCGCATTCTTTCGATGGACGACGAAAGCTTTGCAACGCTTGCGCGCAGTATCGCTTCGGCGGCAGGCGCGAGCAAAATGAAGACCGAAATGATGCTTTCAAATCCCGAGCTGCTCAAGCGCAGAATAGCGGGAATGACGGCAGAGGAAGCACAGGCGCTTATCGATTCGGCGGGCAGAGAAAAAAGCGAGGAGATTTTGCGACTTCTGCGCGAGCGGGGTGTAGATATTGGACAGTGATTTTCAGGAAAAGCTGAAAAACGTGCTTTCCGACCCCGAATCGATGGCGAAAATAATGTCGATCGCTTCGGGCTTGGGAGCTTCACAGCCGCAAAGCAAGCCCCTGCGTGAAACAGCCGCGCCGGAGCCCGATTCGGCAAAGCCGACGGCAGATACGGTTCCCGCTTCGGCGTTTGCTTCCGAACGGCAAAGCGATCCGCGCATAGCCCTGCTTGCTTCGCTCAAGCCGCTTCTGCGCGAGGAAAAGCGGGATCGGCTCGATGCGCTCACACGCGCGCTTGCGCTTGCTTCGATGATGAAAAACTTCAGAAAGTGAGGCGTTTTTGTGTATAGCAGAGATTTCGGCGGTATAAAAAGCGAGGGTCAGCTTTACAATATGGAGCGCGAATACAACGAAAACCGCGAAACGAACGAAATCCGCCGCGAGCCCGAGCGAGAGCAGATAAAGGAAGAGAATGCGTTTTCGCCGCAGGAGCGGCAGAGAGGGTTAAGACTCGATTTTCTGCGGGATTTAAAGCTCGACGATCTTATACTTATCGGTATCGGACTGCTTTTACTGCTCGATTCCGATGGCGACAACGATATTTTCGTGCTTATAATCGCGTTTATGCTGTTGTTTTAGCGTTCGTTATTGGTCTTTTTTACATCCTCGATCAGAAATTCGATAAATTTATCGACAGTTTTGCGTTCCTTCGAGGGAAGCGAGCGGTATTTATCGATAGGGGTTTCGGAAGCCTCGGCGCTTTCGCGGAGTGCCATTGTGTCGCTCGCGTGGATACCCGCGGCGAACATCAGATCCTCTAAATCGATTTCGCCGAAGGCGTGAAGCGCGACCTTGCGAATGAGCTTGGGACGCGGGGGATTTTCCTGCGTTCCGAGCGCAAGCTTACGCATTTGAACGTAGCTTATATCGCAATCTGCGGCAAACTGACGCCAGGAGCGAACGCCCTTGGCTTCGTTGAGCAGCATTGCGAATATTTTTTTGTTCCAACGATGGTTTTCTGCCATTTTCGTGTCCTTTCGGGCATTAATTTTCCAAACCCTCGAGCGCGGCTCCGATAACGGTGCCGTATGCCGAATTTTCGGGAATATATATATTGACGTTGAACATTTTTTCGAGATCCTTGAATATAACGGGTGCTTGCGGAAGAATAGAAAGGTTGCCCACGAGAACAATATCTCTTATGTTCTTCATACGGGCAGAGAAAATCGCAAGCATTGCAATGGTTTCATAAACCATATTGACAAGCCCCAGCGCAATATCCCCGCGGGACGCGAGGTCGCTTACCTTGCCGAAGTTTGCCGCGGTGGCGTTGTTCGAAAGAGAGGGGATAATATCGTGCTCGGTAATATCGGAAATGCGGAGATCGATATTGTTCAGATCGCCTTCAAGCGCGAGGTTTGCGATATTCTGCACCGAGCGTATGCCCAAAAGCCTGTCGGCAAGCCCCGTGAGCGTACCGCCGCCGACGCCTGTACCGCCGAGATGGGCGTATTCGCCGCTTTCCGCGTTTGCATAAACGTAAGAGGTGCCCGTGCCCATGCTTACAACGACCGCTTCGTTAAGTCCGGTCAGATAAAGACCGCCCTTTCCGTTTGCGATAAATTCGTTTACGTGAATCGTTTCGATGCCGTATATATTATCACCGAGGAAGGACGCGCCTACACCCGTCACCATAACCTTTTCGATGCTCGAAAGGTTAATTTTGTTATCGGTGGTGAATTTTCCGAATCCGCCGTATACCGATGCGATAGGGTCGTTCGCTTTTACAAGCACCGGCTCGAGCAGCCTGCCGCTGTCAAATCCGACAATTTTGGTTGTGCTTCCGCCGACGTCGATACCTACGATAATGCTCATTCAAAAGCCCTTCCTTTCCGAGAAATACGCATAATAACACATCATATCTTTTATAACTAATTAAGTTTATAACTTTTTTACGCATTTGTCAAATTATTTTTGCAAAAATCTCTTTTCATATCGAAAGTTTTGTGTTATGATAATAATGAGCAAAAATAGTTTGGAGGGGTTAACGGTGTATAACAGCGACGAATTACGGCTTTTTTCGCAAAAGGCGAACAGCGGTCTTTGCTCGCACGCATATATCGTTGACGGCGATTCGGGTATCGGGAAGCTCGATTTTGCGCTCGAATGCGCCCGCATATTGCTTTGCTCCGAAGAAAAAAAGCCCTGCGGCTATTGTCAAAGCTGCCGTAAGCTTTTATCGGGCGAGCACCCCGACGTTTATGTTATCGGCCGCGAAAAAACCGCCGCCATTGCCGACGTGCGCGAGCTTATAAGACGTTCGTTTTTAAAGCCGAACGATTCCGACAGGCAGGTGTTTATCGTCAACAACGCGGGCAAGCTCCGTGCCGATTCGCAAAACGCGCTTTTGAAGCTTTTCGAAGAACCGCCCGAAAGCGTTACGATTTTTTTGCTGACCGAAAGCCGCGCTTCTCTGCTTCCGACAGTGCTTTCACGCGGGCAGAGAATACATCTCGACGGCTTGCGTGAAGCCGAAATCGAAGAACAGCTTCGCGAACGCCACCCCGAGCTTCGCGGTGCGGAATTCCAAAGAGTTCTCAAAACAGCGGGAGGAAATCTCGGAACCGCGCTCAAATATCTTTCGAAGGAAACGACCGCGGTACGCACGAAGGCGGAAAAGCTTTTGCTGTTTGCACTTTCCAAGCAGAGCTACGAGCTCACTTCCGCGCTTTTGCTGCCGAAATACAAGCGCGAACAGCTTATAAATATTCTTATCGAGTTTATTTTGCTCGTGAACGAAGCGGAAAAGGATAAATACGGCGTGCCGAACGCGATCCTTCCGCAAAACGAAGAGCTGAAGGTAAAAATTGCCGGCGCATCGAAAAGAGCGCTTGCCCGAATGGCAGAGGTCGCGTTTAACTGTATGAGCTCGCTCGATAATAACGCAAACGTTACTGCCGCCGCTTCCAAGCTTGCGATAGAGCTTTTGAGCGCGGCATCAAGATAAACAGGAGTTGAAATAAATGGAAAATAACGGAACCAACAACGGAAATAACAACGGAAGCAATAACGAAAAACGCGAATTCCGCGGAGGAAAGGGCGGACATTACGGCAATCGCCGCAACAACCGCCGCAATAACCGCAATTACGGCAAAAAGCCGAAGGCAAAGCCCGAAAGCGCATCCGCCGCAGAGCAGGAGGGCGAAGCTCTTCCCGCGGCAGAGGAATCCGCACCCCGCGAAAATCGCGAAAACCGCGAAAACCGCGAGAATCGTGAGAACCGCGAGAACCGCGAAAATCGTCAGGACCGCAACAAAAAGAAAAAGCCCGAGCGTGCCGAAGAGCAAAGCGGGACAGGCTTTGTTCCCGAACCCGAGCAGGAGCGAAAGTATATGTTCGATTACGAACCGCTTCCGATCGAGGAAAAGGAAGAAGAGCCGAAAAATATCGAGGTTGTCGGCATAAAGTTCCGCAACGGCAGTAAGATTTATTATTTCTCGCCGCTCGATATAAAATTCGAAAAGGGCGAGCACGCGATTGTCGAAACGGTTCGCGGCGTGGAATACGGCGAGGTTGCGCTCGGCAACAAAATGGTCGGCGAATCCGAAGTGGTGTTCCCTCTGAAGCCGGTGCTTCGCAAGGCGACGAAGGAAGACGATGAGCGCAATGCCGAAAACCGCAAATTAGAAGAAAGCGCAAAGCCGATCTGGCACGAAAAGGTTACCAAAAACGGCTTGGATATGCAGCTTGTTGACGTTGAATACACCCACGACAACGCAAAGCTCTGCTTTTATTTCACCGCAGACGGCAGAGTCGATTTCCGCGAGCTCGTAAAGGACCTTGCGGGCGTTTTCCGCACCAGAATCGAGCTTCGCCAGATAGGCGTGCGCGATGAAGCGAAGCTGTTCGGGGGCTTGGGCTCCTGCGGCAGACCCTTCTGCTGTAACACCTTCCTTCCCGATTTTACTCAGGTTTCGATCAAAATGGCGAAGGAACAGAACCTTTCGCTCTCTTCCTCGAAGATAAGCGGCTCTTGCGGCAGGCTTATGTGCTGTCTGCGCTTCGAGCACGACACCTATGAACGCGAATACGCAACCTTCCCGAAGGTCGATACCATAGTCGATACCCCCAAGGGCAGAGGCGTTATTGTGGAAAGCAGCTTCCTCACGGGTAAAATAAAGGTTAAAATGAACAGCGACCAATCGATAAAGGTCTTTGTCAAGAGCGAGCTCAAGGCGCTCGGTATGATAAAGGTCAAGGACGACGTAAGCGAAGATCTCAAAAAGCTCGAAGACAAATAAAAACCGATACCTGCGCGTAGAATTTTGATAAAGCGAATCTATTTTTTAAAAGCCATATAAAAGGAGATTAAAAATGAAACGATTTTTGCATTCACTTTTAGCGCTTACCCTTTTACTCGGTGTTATTCCGGTTGCCGAGGTGAACACCCTCGCCGCAACCGACGATCTGATCTGGCCCTGCGAAAGTGCATACTACATTACCTGTATGTACTATTACAAGACCGGCGGACAGCACAGCACCCGCTACGGCTACAATAAGTCTATGGATATCGCAGGCGGCGGAAACATCGTCGCGGTAGAAGACGGAATTGTGGAAACCGCAACCGATTTGGGCAACACCAGCTTCGGCAGATACGTTGTCATAAAGCACCCCAGCGGACACAGCAGTCTTTATGCTCATCTTGATTCCTATACCGTAAGCGTCGGTCAGTCGGTAAAAAAGGGACAGAAGATAGGCGTTATGGGAACGACCGGTAATTCCTCCGGCACGCACCTGCATTTCGAATATACGGGCGGCGACCCCTGGAAGCTGTTCTATAAGGAAAAATATGCGCCCAAGTTTATTTACGAGCAGAACGTTCGCTCGAACAACGATAAATATAACAGCGATAAAACCGTTGTCGAAGAAATAGACCGTCATTATTATAAAAAGGGCACCTACTATTATTACCGCGAAGGCTCGCACGTGCTCGGCGACGTAAACGGCGATGAAGCGGTCAACCAGTACGATTATCTTCTCGTTGCGAGAAATCATTTCGGCACGCTTACCCTTACCGAAGAGCAAAAGACCCGCGCAGACGTTAATTACGACGGAAAAATCAACCAGTACGATTATCTTCTTATTGCGCGCCATCACTTCGGTACCTACGTTATAAAGTAAAATTAAGAAAAGTGTACTGTTTCGCGAGACTTCCCACAAGGAAGTCTCGCAGTTTTATTCGCCGCTTTGAAAAACGGCGAGTTATATTGCTTCGCAGTTATATTATGCTTCGCATAGTGATATTGCCTTCGGCAGTTTGAGGCGAATAAAATACCACTGAAGCCGCAAGGGTTCAATAACACTATTGCGAATGCAATAATATCACTCCGACGAAGTCGGAATATAACTTGAAAAACATTATACTTTTGTGTATAATGAAATTCGAGGTGATAAGAATGGCTGACAGCATTTTAAGAGATAAAGCAAAAGAATTTGCAAAAGCGATTGTTTTTCTTTGCCGCGAAATGAAAGCAAATCATAAAGAATCGGGTTTGGTTAATCAACTGCTTCGTTCTGCTACTTCTATCGGTGCAAATCTACACGAAGCACAATATGCTCAAAGTACTAACGATTTTATATCAAAGCTTGAAATAGCGCAAAAAGAATGTTATGAAACGGAATATTGGTTAGAACTTCTTTATGAAACTGATTGTATGAACGAAGAAGATTATAAGACATTACAAAACGATTGCGGTGCAATTCGCAGAATGTTAATTTCTTCTCTTAAAACAATCAAATCAAAATAAGGGTTTGGCCAAGCCCAAAAGTATTTGTACAGACAAATGCGATGCTGGTTTTATATCAATGTTATAGAAAGATATAAAAATGAAATTGATTGAAAAATATTTAAGAAATCCTTGTGGTACTCTATCTATTCCATATTGGAAAAATAAACATATCAGTACACCGTCGAATATGCTTATTATACATCAAAAAGAATTTTCAAAACACGATTATTCGGGATATAAAGACGAACAATATTTTAGATTATACCACTCTCTCGAGCAAATCAAAGAAACTATACCTGATGGATTTATTATAAAAACAGCGTTAAGAGAAGATATTCAGTTGTTTGTGGATGTAATTAATCGTTCTTATACTGATTTGACAGTTACATATGAACAACTTATAGGGTATACAGAAACAAAGGTGTATGATTCCAATTTATGGGTTTTAGTTCTTGATAAAGTGAATTCAAATATAGTCGGTTGCGGAATAGCAGAATTAGACAAGGAACTGCGCGAAGGTATTATTGAGTGGATACAGGTGTTACCTGCGTATAGAGGTAAAAAGATAGGCCAGTTTATCGTCAATGAATTGCTGAAAAGACTGTCTCGGGTAACTGACTTTGCTACGGTTTCCGGGAAAATCAATAATCCGACACAACCGGAGATGCTTTATAGAAGGTGCGGATTTACAGGGGCAGATATTTGGCACGTTCTAACAGCGACAGAATAACAACAGGTTTTGTTTGCGGTTTTCACATATAAAACAACCTCGGCATTAAAAATTGCCGAGGTTGTTATTTTTTGATATGTTAGGAAACATCTTTATAAGAAGTTCCCTTCGGGAGATGCTTTTGCTTTTTTCGAAGGCAGAGAGTGAATTCTCTGTCTTTTTTTATTGTTCCTTACGCAATTCCTCATCGCGCTTTGCTAGCTTGATATATACGGTGATAATTACCGCCGCAACTATAATCGCGCCGATAATCGCCGCCACGGTAAGAGTCGGGAAGCCGCCGTTGTTCTCGTCGGGGACAGATTGCTCGTAGCTTTCCTCGACGGGAGGAAGCACCGTGACGTAAACGGTATATACGAGCGTTTCGCCATCGGGCGAGCCGACCGTTACGGTAATGGGGGTGATTTCACCCGTTAATACCGTATCGCTGATTATCACACGCGCGCTCGCGCTTTGAGCCACGCAGTAAAGGCTTATTTCTTCGGTGCCGTAGGGGACCGAAACGTTATAGGTGAGAATATCGGGGTCGAACTGCGGACTTAATCTGTACCCTTCGATTTCGAGCGCGGAAAGTCGGCAGTTTGTATCGAAGTTGGGCTCGTCGTCCCTGCGTACCCTAATCGTATAGAGCGAGGTCGAGCCGTTTTCGTCGGTCACGCTGATACTGATGCTCGTACTGCCCGAATCGGGCACGACCGTGCCGGAAACCGCAACGGTATATCCCTGTGGGCGTGTTACCGATATATCGGCAAGCGCGCTGTTATAGGGGATAACCGCGGTATAGTCCTGCTTTTCGGGGTCGAATTCGAAACGGCTTGCATTGCGGAACTCGATATTGAGATCGCCGAACGATTCTTCATAAACGAAAACGTCGGGGCCTTCGAAGTGCACGGTTTTGGGACCGCTTGCAAACGAAACGGTAAAGCCCGAGGAGTTAAAGCTGATCGTGCTTCCCGCTTCGGCGGTAACGCGGAATTTGAGATTGAGCAGTACCTTGAACGCCTTTTCGCAGTTTTCGCCGTCGTCGCCGTGGGCGTAAAAGCTTATTTTGCCGCCGCCCAAATCCTTTGCGTCGATTTCCCAGCCGGTCGCTTCGGCTTCTATAAATTCAAGTCCTTCGCCGGTTTCGATAATACCGCAAACACCGCGAGCGTATTTACAGCCGCTTATGCAGACCGCAACGTCGATAACCGAGCCGCTTTCGATATAGGTGAGCGTTTGCACCGAGCTTATACCGAATAGGTTTTCTTCGGGCTTGACGTTAATACGTTCGTCGGGGCGTAAAAGCATATTTCTGAGCGCGCGGTGATCGTTGTCTGCAACCAAGCCGTTGCCGTTAACGTCTGCCGCGGCGGAATAAGCCGCTTCATAGCTGTGCCCGCGCAATATGCGTTCGAGCAGGTAAAGGTCATAGGCGGTTAAATATGCGTCGCCGTCGCAATCGCCGGTGACGACAACCGTGAGCGTATCTGTTATTTCCTTTCCGTCCGAAAGGATTATTTTACTGCCCGTGCCGACAAGTCCGTTCGTTCGGTTTCCGTCGGCATCTGTAACGTATGCGTTTGCGGGCTTTGTGAGCAAGGAAATCAGCGAATCCGCGCTCGTTGCGGGGGGGACGCCGATAGCAAGCGCGTTGTTACGGTCGATAATAATTCCGCTTTCGTCGCCAAAGACGATAAGGTCGTCGCGCACGGTGATTTTACAGCTTGCCACAAAAACGCCGTAATCGGTAACCGCTTCTGCGGTAACGGTATATTCGCCGACCGCTTTTGCGGTGATTTCGCCCGTTTCACCGATAACGAGCCCTTCGGAATCACACTTGAAGGTAACGGGCACCGAGCTTGCGCCGTCGGGCAGATATTTGATCCGTAACGCTACGGTTTCTCCGACAGACATGGTTCTGTCGGGAACGAGAAATTCGATAGCTTCTATGTTTGCTTCTATCGTGAAGTCAAACGAAACGCTTTGACCGCAGGGGAGCGACACGAGGAAGGTGTGCACACCCGCCCCGCTTGCGGCAGAGCCCGATTCGAACGGCTTTCCGTCGAGGAAGCCCATTCCTATATCGTATTCGATTACGGTGCTGTCGATATATATGCTTCCGTTGGAAACACCCAAAACAGAGGGCTGTTGTGTTACGGGAAGTCCGTTGTCGAATCGGCAGACCGATATGAGCGCATCGCCGAAGGATACGACCGCGTTGCTTTCGGTTATCG
This sequence comes from Eubacteriales bacterium, assembly GCA_045636285.1. Classification (GTDB taxonomy): domain Bacteria; phylum Bacillota; class Clostridia; order Oscillospirales; family CAG-382; genus Coliplasma. Next base: position 37,452 of record JAZTXJ010000068.1, on the reverse strand, counting down.
CAACCGCGGATATGTTGTTGACACCGAGCGAGCCGACGTATCTGCCGAGCGCAAGGCTGTAAACGCCCTTTTCGGTAACGATCGCGCCGTCGCGCAGGGCGAGAACCTCGTCGTCGACGCGTGCGAATTCGGCGGTGATCAATTTGTCGTATATCGAGTTGCCGAGAGCGACACCGCTTCCGAGCGTGAAGTGCGCCGCTTCGGTTTCGGTGCTTGCGATTACGCGTAATTGTGCATCGTATATCGTAAAGACGCCGTTGTTAAGTGCAAAAATCCGTTCGCCGTCGCTGTCGATAACGGTTGCGCGGATAGAGGTCACGACCGTTTCGCCGCCTTCTGTCGAGCAATATGCGAGCCTGCCGCCCGAAACGGCATAGAGCCTGCCGTTTGCCACTGCGGCGTATTCGGATACCGCGGGGAAGGAAACGTATCTGCCCTCTGCGGCGTTTTCGACAGGGGCAAAATAAACCGTGTTGCTGTTTTTAAAGGTTACGGTAACGTATCCGTTCGAAACAAACAGCCTTTCGGGGAAGAATCTTAAAGGAACAGCGGGGTGTTCGGTAAAGCTGTCCGAATCGAAGCTGTAAATACGGTTGCTGTCGGAAAGCAGGAAGAACACGGTGTTAAGGTTCGCCTTTGCCGATATGATTTTGGAATCAATCGGGTAAAAAGCATCGGTACGGTAGGGGTTAATGGTTTCGGGCTTCGAAATAGCCGCTTCGAGCCTTTCCGCCGCGCCGTAAGCCGCAAAGCCTTCGGCACCGCTTGCGATAAAGGTCATAACGCTTTCGGCTCCGAACAGATATACACCGTTTTCGGCGGTGACTATATCCGATACGGGATAGGGAAAGCTTGCGAGCTCTCTGCCCGTGGCAATATCGATTATACGGTTATCGGTATAAAGCAGACCGTTTTCGATAAGAACCGCGGCGTTCGAGCAGAATTCAAGCACCGTGTTGCCGTTTGTTATATCTATAAGCTCGTTGCCTACCGCCAAAAGCCCTTCGCCGAAGCAAAGCGGAACACCGTCTGCGGTTTTGTCGAGCTCAAACGAGGTAAGCGTATTTTCGGTTGCGTCGTATATACGGACGAGTCGGTCGGATGAAGGGGCAAGCAGACAGAATTTTCCGTCGTCATAGAAGGCAAGCTCGGTTTCGAACCCGAATTCGCGTACCTCTTCGAAGCTTCCGTCGAGCGAGATTTTACGCATAAGACCGTTTCCGAATCCGTATATTTCGTTTTCGGCATACATATAAAAGCTCATATCGCCGATTGCGCCGAGCCGATTGAGCGCCGCTTCGCCCCGGCGCGCGGTTGCGCGGTCGAGCAGAGAAATGCCGTTATCGCCGAAAAGAATAAGCGCTTCTTCGGTGAATGCGTGACCGTAGATTCGACCTGTGGGAAGAAAATGCAGATACTGCTCGGGCAGTGAAATATCGTAAATGCGTACCCCGACAAGCGAATCGCCGTAAAGGCAGAAATATCCGTTTTCGCTGTCGATAGCCGCTTTTCCGTTGGCATAGTCGGTTATATGCGTGCTTGAATATCCGAAATCGAGCACGAAGCCGTATTCCTCGGTTACGGCGCCGTTTCCGCTTTTTACGGTAAGCGTGTGCGGTCCGCTTTCGCATACCGCGGCTTCTCCGTATATTTCCTTGCCGTCCAAAAACGCGCTTCCGTCGCCTACGATACGGATTTCTACGGGCTTGTTATATATCCCGCCGTTTTCGATACCGTATACGGCAGGGAGTGCATATTGAAGATATATGGTTTTTTCGAGCCGTTCATCGCCGTCGAAAAGCGTGAATTCGTGCTTTCCCGTTGTGGAAATGTGGTCGCCCGAGTTATAGGGGAAGCCGTCGAGAAGAGCGCTTCCGCGCTTGAATTCGAAATAAGAATAGGCGGCGATTTCTTCGAATTTATAGGAAATCGGGTCGTAATCGAGAATAAAGGTGATAGCGATTTCGTTTTCGCCGTCGGTGACGGTGAGCGAATGCCTGCCGTTTGCCAGAACCTTTTCGCCGTCCTCGAAGGGTTCGCCGTTAAGCACGGCGGTTCCGCGGTTGAAGCCGATACGCACGCTGTCGGAATATCTGCCGTTGTTCATAACACCCGTGATGATCGGCAGGTGTGCGCGTCTTGTTATTTCGTATGCGTTTATTACGCCGTGACCGAGCTCGTCGGTACGGCTTGCTCCGCAGGCGGAAACGATAAGCGACAAAAATTCATCCGCGCCGAACCTTGCATTTCCCGCACGCGTTGCCGCAAGCGCGGCGATACCGCTTACTATCGCGCAGGAAAAGCTCGTGCCCGAATCGGTGCGGTAGACAGAATTGCCGAATTCATCGACGTAGGGAAGCGAAAGCATTTCGCCGTTCACCGCGACGTCGACCGAATCGTTATACTGCGAAAAATCGCTTCTTTCGCCGTTTTCGTTGCAGGAAGCGACCGAAATTACGTTATCGTACGATGCGGGATAGCTCTTTTGGTCGGCATAGGGACGGTTGCCGCCGTTACCCGAAGCCGAAATAAGAACACAGCCCTTTTCTACGGCGTAGTTAACAGCGTCCTCCTCGGCATAGGAATAGGTATATCCGCCGACAGACATATTTATTATTTTTGCGCCCGCGTCTGCCGCGAAGCGTATTCCGGCAATAAGATCGGACGAATATATCGTGGTACTGCTTGCCGAAACCTTGATCGGCAATACCGTAACACCGTGCGCCACCCCTGCGATACCCAAGCCGTTATCCGCCTGCGCGGCGATAATTCCGATAACGCCCGTGCCGTGTCCGACAGGGTCGGAATCGACACCCGCGGTTTTCGTAACGGCATCGTATCCGGGAAGAAGGTTTATCCCCGCAAGGTCCTCGTGCCGACGGTCGACGCCGGTATCGAGCACCGCGACGATAATATCACTGCTTGCCTTTACCGTGTCCCAAGCGGTGATTATGCCCGCCGATTCATAAACGGGAAGGGTAACGGGATCATCGGTAACGGCGAGCGATTCACGCTCCAAATCGGGCTCGTAATAATCGATAATTTCGGAATTTACGGTGAAAAAGTCCTTGCTGTCGGCAGAAACGGCAAAAAGCCTCTGCTCGCTTTCGGCAAGCAGACGGCAGGGAATGCCCTCGAGCGAATCGAAAATAAGCGAAAGCTCGGCATCCTTTTTGAACTGAACTATATATCTGTTCCCATCGGGGAGAATTTCGGGGTTTGCCTCTTCGGGCTTTTTGTTGCCCAAGGCGGCGGAAATTGCAGTTTCGCGTTCGTTATCAAGTCTTTCGAACTGCGAAACGGGCGCAAAAAGAACGCTACCTGCGTAAACGAGCGCAGGCAGAAGGGTGAGCATTATTAAAATCAATGCCAAGCTTCTTTTTGCCATTTTCTCCAAGAATTAAAATCTGCTGTATATTTTCTGCATTTCCGCGGTTTGCGCGGTATGCGTTTCGTCGCTGTAAATAATCAGGTCGTTTTCATAAACGAGCCCTTCCTTGCCGTCTTTTCTGCCCTCTATGAGAATAAGAGAGGGCTTTTTTCCTGCCGAGGGGACAACGGCGCGCAGGCGCTTGGGCTCTATTCTGTTGCTTCGCATCGCGCAGAGCAGGTTCACAAGCCTGTCGGGGCGGTAGACCGCAAAAAAGCCGCCGCCGCTCTTTAAGCACCACGATGCCGCTTCGCAGAACATATCTATCCCGCCCGAAATTTCGCGCCTTGCGATATTCAAGGGGGTGGATTCGTTTTCGGCACCGCAATCGGCGCGCATATAAGGCGGATTCGTTATAACGTAATCGGCTCTGCCGCTTTCAAAAAGGCTTCTGAAATCAGCCGCACTGCCGCATTTTACCTCGAATCTATCCGAAAATCCGTTGTTTTCTGCGTTTTCACGTGCGATAAGAGCATATTCGGGCTGAAGCTCAAGCCCGCAGAAATCGGCATTACAGCCCGAAGCGAGCATAAGCAGGGGGATAACTCCCGATCCGGTACCCAGATCGATACACAGCCCCTTACGCATATTCGAAGCAAAATCTGCGAGCAGAAGCGCATCGGTTCCGAATCGGATTCCGCCTTCGGGTTCACGAAGGATTATGTCTGCATTTATTCGGTTTATACGTAGATCGCCCATAATAAAGCACCCTGTTATATTAAACTACATTTGTGCCGAAAAGTCACAAAAATATTCGTATTTTTACAATTTGTTTACATACTTGCAACGCGTGGCGTTTTTTGGCGAAAAACCGCAGTATAACAATAATGCGCTCATAGGACTACCTATGAACGCATTATCGGGTTTCGGCCCTTGATTTACGCCTGGGGAGCATCAACGGGACATACGCCTGCGCATGCGCCGCATTCGATGCAAAGTTCTGCGTCGATCACATACTTGCCGTCGTCACCAACGGTGATTGCGCTTACGGGGCATTCAGCCTCGCAGGTGCCGCAACCGATGCAGGTTTCGTTAACGATAGAATATGCCATAAGTAAACACCTCCGTAATTATTAATTACGTTATATCACATTAATTTATAAATTTCAATAGTCTATTTTGTGTTTTCCTTAAATTAACACAAAGTTTTCAAAAAGAGTTTACGCGAACGCCTTTTCGAACGCTTGCTTGAGGTCTGCAAGTATATCGTTTATATCTTCGATACCGACCGAAATACGGATAAGTCCCGCATCGATACCCGCGTTGACAAGCATTTCATCGCTTAACTGGCGGTGAGTAGAGCTTGCGGGGTGAAGCACGCAGGAATGAACGGTCGCAACGTGAACCGCGTTCACGAAAAGCGAAAGCGAGTTCATAAAGCCTTCCGCCTTTTCTCTGCCGCCCTTGATACAGAACGAAACGACACCGCAGCAGCCCTTGGGCAGATATTTTTTCGCAAGAGAATTGTACTTGTTGCTTTCGAGTCCCGCATAGTTAACGTATTCCGCGTAACCGCTTTCTTCGAGATATTTTGCAACCGTGAGTGCGTTTTCGCAGTGGCGAGCAAGGCGCACGTCGAGCGTTTGCATACCGAGATCGAGCAAGAAAGCCGCCTGCGCGGTGGGGTAAACACCGAAATCGCGCATTAACTGAACGCGCATTTTGGTAATATACGCGAGCTTGCCGAAGGATTCGGTATATACGATTCCGTGGTAGGATTCATCGGGGGTGCAAAGACCTTGGAACTTGTCGTTCTGTGTCCAAGCGAAATTGCCGCTGTCGACAACACAGCCGCCGAGCTGTACCGCGTGGCCGTCCATATATTTCGTGGTGGAGAGCACAACGATGTCCGCGCCGAAATCGATCGGTCTGCAAAGCACGCCGGTTGCAAAGGTGTTATCGATAATAAGGGGGATACCCGCTTCGTGCGCTACCTTTGCGATTCTTTCGGTATCGAAAACCGAAAGCGCGGGGTTTGCGATGGTTTCACCGAAGATAAGCTTGGTGTTCGGCTTAATAAGCGCTTTGATTTCCTCGTTCGAAATATCCTGATCGAAGAAGGTGCAATCGATCCCGAAGCGGCGCAGGGTTACGTTGAAGAGGTTTGTCGTGCCGCCGTAGATTTTCGAAGAAACGAGAATATGGTCGCCCGCCGAAGCGATATTTACGATAGCGAGAAAGCTTGCCGCTTGTCCCGAGCTGGTGCAGAGCGCTCCGACACCGCCTTCAAGATCGGCAATCTTGTTTTCGACACAGGCAACCGTGGGGTTGGAGATGCGCGAATACATGTGGCCGTCTGCGGTAAGATCGAAGAGCTTGCCGATTTCGGTGGGGGAAGAGTAGGAATAGGTCGTGCTCTGATATATCGGCAAAGCGAGCGGTTCGCCGTTTGCGGGTTCATATCCCGAATGAATGCATTTTGTTGCGGGGGAGTAGTTTTTGTTCATTTTGCGCCTCCGTTATTTGTTGTAGCTTCCGTCGAGCTCGCGGAGCTTAACCACGGCGGTTTCCCAGTTGGAAGGATAGGTGGTTTCGTGGAGTCTGAAATCATTGTAGGAGAATATCGTTTCGAGATGACCGCTTGCCGCATCGAGCGTGAGGTTGGTCTGACAGCAGTTGAGGAGCCGGGACATCGCTTCGGTGCTCTTCATTGCGTCCTCGCTTGCGAAAAACTGCTTGATAAGCGATTTTGCGATAAGCGTGTAGAGCGCGTTGTATTCGCTGCCGTCAGCCGAGGGGTTGTAGGAAAGAAGCCAGTCGAGCTTTGTTTTTTCGTTCAGCACTTCGTTGAGCAGAACCTTGCCGTCAACGTTGGAGATCGTAATATAGTAATCGTCGGGGTAGGGCTGACCGATAACGGGAATGTAATCGGCATAAAGGGGGTTGACGATAATAACGTCTTCGGTAAGGGTAACGCTTGCGCCGGGGATAAGCTGCGCCAGAGCGCGCACGCCTTCACGGTCGAAGCGCAGGCAGTATTTGGTTTCGATACCCGTCATCGCAGAAACGGTCTGACAAATCGCTTCGGGTGACTGTATGGCGAAGAGATCGCCTATGGGCACAAGCGCGCCCGCTTCGTTGGTGTTTTTCACGGTCGGAGAAATGGGGCAGTAGATAAACTGCTTGGATTTTCCGTTCGAATCGATAAACACGGTATTGAGAGCAGAGCCCTTTGAATCGACGCACATCACGATAGCGGTGAACACGTCGCCGTTTTCATCAAAATCGTCGGGAACGACGACAGGGTGCGAGGTATCTTCGCTCGTATCGCCCGAAACGTTTTCGCTCGTATCGCCCGAAACGTTTTCTCCCAATTCTTCGAAATTGACTATATCGGACACCCACGGATAGATAAATTTAAGACCTACAAAGCCGAACACCAGCAGGCATACGGCGAAGGTGATGAAAAAATTCTTAAAAGCAGAGGACAAAACCTCATCTCCTTTACCCATTGTATTTCTAAACGATTATACACCAATATCGGCGATTTGTCAATCGCATTGTTTTGGCTTCTCGCTTGACAGTTAAAGAATATAGTGCTATAATACGTAACACCATATTATCGGTGCTTTGTGCACCCGTAAAAAGACCGAAAGGAACGAAAATGAAAAAATTGTTTATTTGTTTGCTTGCGGCAATGCTTGTTTTTGGCTTTGCGGCTTGCGAATCGTCCGAAACTGCCGACGAGTCTTCCGCCGGCGCTAATCAATTCGATTCTGAAGATCCGATGAACATTCCCGTTGAGGTCAAGGATCTCGGCGGCAGAGTGATCAACGTTCTTTGCTATAACTTCGGCGAAGGCTCTTCGTCTATTCTCGGTTATACCGGCGAAATCATGTATGCCGAAGAAAATCCCTCCTCGGTTGACGAGGCCAAGAAGATCGTTGTTGACAAGATCGAAAGCATGTACAACGTTGAAATCAACGGTGAATTTAACCCTATCGGTCAATACAACAACTCGATTATCAAGAATCAGGTAGCCTCCGATCTTCACTATTACGACATCGTGTTCGACGCTCTCACCTCTGCATCTGCTATGGCGACCGAAAAGCTTCAGGTAGACCTTACCACCATCTCTACCCTCGATCTTTCTCAGCCCTGGTGGGACCAGAACGCTGTTAAGGACCTTTCTATCGGCAACAAGCTTTTCTTTGTTTGCGGCGATATCAACACCTTTGACGATCAGGGCACCTTCTGCGTGCTTTTCAACAAAACCCTTAAGTCGAAGCTCAACATTGAAGAAGATTTTTATCAACTCGTCCGCGACAACAAGTGGACCATGGATAAGTTCGAGGAAATCTGCAAAGACAACATTACTTATGACTCCACCGGTGACGGCATCCTTGACGAACACGACACTTGGGCGCTCGGCACCGAAAGATATAACATCTATATCCAGCTTATCGGCGCGGGTCAGCACGTTTCGGGCAAGGATGCAAACGACATTCCTTACCTCACGCTTTCGAGAGAAACCGAAGCTACTTACACCATTTTAAGCGATATTCTTGAATTCTACAACGACGAAAACGTCGTTATGGTAGCCAACACTCCCAAGTATGAAAAGAAGGGCTACTCCAACGTTTGGGAAGCAACCGTTCACAAGGCGTTCGTTGAAGGCAGAGAATTGTTCTATATGTGCGGTCTTTTCAACGCCGCATCCTTCCGCGTTATGGAAAACGAATTCGGTATTCTCCCCATTCCCAAGTACACCGAAACACAGGACAGATATTATCACACCGTACAGGCGGGACACAACACCGTTATGCACATTCCCACCACTACTCCCCAACTTGATGATCTCGGTCTTGTGATCACTGCACTTGCAAAGGAATCCAAGCGTTACGTAACTCCCGCATACTATGACGTTCAGCTTAAGTACCGTGACTCGCGCGATGACGAATCGGGCGAAATGCTCGACCTTATTTTCGCGTCCCGTACCTTTGATATTGCAGACGCATACAACTGGGGTAACATTATCGGTCAGTATACGCAGCTCAATATGAACATTGCGTCCCGCTTCGAATCGGTAATTACCTCTGCCGAAATGGCGATTCAGGATACGCTCGACAGCATGGATTTCGAATAAACCCGTTTTACAGACTGCCCCTGCTTTACCGCGGGGGCAGTCAAATTAAAGGCTTGTGTGTTCAGCCGCACAAATCGGAATACGGTTTGCGCGTCCGAGCATACAAACGGCTAAAAGGAAGCTCCGATATAAAAAATTCCGAATGCAGAGGACAAAACCTCATCTCCTTTTAAAAAACAATATTCTTACGTTGTGTGATTATTCACCGCAGGCGGCGATTTGTCAATCGAATCGTTTCGTCTTCTCGCTTGACAATCATAGAATATAACGCTATAATATATAATATTATAACAAGACGGCGCAAATGCGTGCGCCGCAAAAGGAAAGGATATATTATGAAAAAGCTTTTGGTCTGCCTGCTGGCTTTGCTGATGCTGGTTCCGCTGATGTCTGCCTGCAACGGCGCAGAAGAGGAATCCTCTGCGGTGGAAGAATCGCAGGGACTTACTCTTACCACACCTGTTATCGATCTCGGCGGAAGGGAAATTTCGGTGCTTTGCCACCACTTCGGCGCCGTATCGAATTCGATTCTCGGCTACACCGGCGAAATAATTTACGAGGAAGAAAACCCCTCTTCCGTCGACGATGCGAAAAAGCAGGTCGTCGATTATATCGAAACCAACTATAACTGCACTATCAAGGGCGAAATGGTGCACGAATCCACAACCGGCACCACCGTTCCCCAGATTATCAAAAATCAGGTCACCTCGGGACTTCATACCTACGATATATGCTTCGATTCGCTCGGCAGAGCATCTACTCTCGCACTCGAGGATATGCTTGTCGATATAAACGCGATCGAAACTATCGATCTTACTAAGCCTTGGTGGGACAAAAACGCGGTAGAGGATCTTTCGATTTCCGATAAGGTATTCTTCACCTGCGGCGACATCAATACCTACGACGATCAGGGTACCTGGTGTATTCTTTTCAATAAAAACCTCAAGGGCAAGCTCAATATCGAAGAGGATTTTTATCAGCTCGTAAAGGACGATCAGTGGACCTACGATAAGCTTGTTGAAATCTGCACCGAAAACACTATCACCTACGATTCCACGGGCGACGGCGTGCTCGACGAAAAGGATACTTGGGCGTTCGGCACCGAAACCTATAACATTTACGTTCATCTCGTAGCGGCAGGTCAGAAGATCGCGCAGAAGGACGAAAACGACCTTCCTTACCTCACTCTTTCGAACGAAACCGAAGCTACATACACCATTTTGAGCGATATTCTCGAATTCTACAACAACCAAAACGTTGTTATGGTGGCAAACAGCCCGAAGTATGAATCCAAATATCCCTATCCCCAGAACGTTTGGGAAGAAACCGTTCACAAGTCGTTTGTAGAGGGCAGAGAGCTCTTCTATATGTGCGGACTTATCAACGTTGCTTCGTTCAGACAGATGGAAGACGAATTCGGCATACTTCCCATGCCCAAGTACTACGAAACACAGGACAGATATTATCACACCGTTTCGAAGGATAACGCATCGGTTATGTTCCTTCCCGTTACCCATTCCAAAGAAAGCCTTGAAGAGCTCGGCACGGTTATTACGGCGATTTCGGAATATTCGATGCACCTCGTAACCCCCGCATATTACGATATTCAGCTCAAATACCGCGATTCGCGCGATGACGAATCGGGCGAAATGCTCGACCTTATCTTCGATTCGCGCACCTTCGACCTTGGCTGTGCTTACGGCTGGGGCGGCATTATGGGTCAGTATATGAATCTCGATAAAAACGTAGCTTCGCGCTTTGAATCGGTAATCGCAAAAGCCGAAACCGAGCTTCAGGATATGCTCGAAACTATCGATTTCTCATAAAAACGCAAATTTCTGCTCCCGTCGGTCTTCGGCGGGAGCAGAAGCAAATCAAAACCGTTCGTGTGTTCACGCATACAAATCTTTCGCTATCGGCAAAGGCTTGCGTGCATGAGTATACGAGCACGAATCGCGCCTGCGGCGCAAAAAAGGAGAATGGCAATGGGCATTTTGGAAGCGATCATATACGGAATAATTCAGGGCATCGCCGAATTTTTGCCTATATCGAGCTCGGGGCATCTCGCCTTGGCACAGAACTTCTTCGGCACGCAGACCGAAAGCGGCTTTACCTTTAATATCGCATTGCATCTGGCAACGCTCGTTTCGGTGTGCATAGTGTTCCGCAAGGACGTGCTTATGCTTATTAAAGGCTTTTTCTCGCTTGTAAAAAAGCTGTTCACGGGCAAATTAAAGCAGGGACTCACAAGCGGCGAAAGACTGTTTTTGATGCTTTGCGTTGCGACTCTTCCTCTTATACCCGTAAAGCTTTTGGGGCTCGACGAATCGGTAGAGGCGCTGAGCGGAATTTCTTATGCTGTGGGAATATTGCTCATATTGAACGGCGCAATGCTTATAGTTAGCGACCGTCTGCGCGCAAAGAATATCACTGCCGAAAACGGCGGGTATCTGCGTCCGCTGGGTGTCGGTGTAATGCAGGCATTGCTCGGCATACTTCCCGGTATTTCGCGCTCGGGCTCGACCATTACGGGCGGCAGAATATTCGGTTACAGCCGCGAGGAAGCGGTAAGATTTTCGTTTTTAATGTCGATCCCCGCGATATTGGGGGCGTGCGTGACCGAGCTTCCCGATATGTTCGAAGAAGGCTTTTCGGCAGAAATGCTCGCACCCGTGCTTGCGGGCGCGGCGACTGCGGCGGTGGTCGGCTTCTTCGCAATAAAGCTTTTGCAGTATCTCACGAAAAACAAAAGCTTCACCTTCTTTGCGGTTTACTGTATAATAATAGGCATTGCCGCGATAACGGCGTGCGTACTGATGTAAAAAGGAGTTAATTGTGGCGGATAAGAAAAAAAATAAGACAAGTAAAGCAAGCACGAAAAAGAGCTCTGCACCCAAGCAGACACAAATAAAGGTCGACCGTTCGGAAATAATTCGTTGGGCGGTTGGCTTTGTCGCGTTTTTTATAATACTTACCTTTTTCCCGTTTATGAATAACGGCTGGTTCGGAAGTGCGATTTCTTCGTTTTTGAAGGGACTTTTCGGGCCGATGTATTACGTCGTGCCGTTTTTCATACTTATCGTGGATATTTTTTGGGGCAGAGATCACGAAAACAACGTTGCAAGAATAAAATATCTGCTTTATTTTCTTGAATTCATATTCATCTCGCTTGTGGTGCAGGTTGCGGTTGCGGGCGGCGATGAAATGGCTCTGCGCGATTTATACGGAAAGGGTATCGCACTTCAGAGCGCGGGACTTATAAGCGGCGCGGTGGCGATACTGTTTATTAAGCTTATCGGGGCGACCGCTTCGATGGTGCTTGCAATATTGGGCATATTTATCTGTACCGTTTTGCTTTGCGGCGCAACCCCGAAGGATACGGTTATGGCTATAATCAACTATTTCCGCGATGCCGCAGAGCGCGCAAGAGAAGCGCGTGATTCCGAGCCCGAGGAAATTCCCGAACCCGCAAAAAAGGTTAAACGCAAGGAACTGCCCGTTCCCGAACCGCTTCCCGAGGATCCCGTTCTTACAGAGGAAAACGGCGGATTCGAAACCATTTCGGAATATGATCCGAAAACCGATATTGAAATCGCTCGGCCGATTGCCCAGGAAGAGAGCGCAAGCAACGACGAGCTCCCCTTTGAGCCCGATCCGATCCCCGAAAACGTACCCGAAACCATTCCCGAAATTATCGAAGAAAGCGACGACGAAGAGCTTTGCTTGGAGCCGATCGAGGATACGCCTTACGTTTTCCCGCCCATATCTCTGCTTACCGCGGACAGCGGCAACGGTATGGGAGGTCCCAGCGGCGCAGAGGTCGAACGCACGAGCAGAAAGCTCGAAGAGGTTCTCGCAAGCTTCAACGTTAAGGCAAAGGTCGTTCATTCCACCTACGGTCCTACCGTTACGCGCTATGAGCTTCAGCCCGAAACCGGTGTAAGAGTAAAGGCGATAGCGAATCTTTCGGAGGATATTGCACTGCACCTTGCGGCAACTGCGGTAAGAATCGAAAATATTCCCGGCAAGGCGGCGGTCGGTGTCGAAATACCGAACAAGGCTACCTCTACCGTGCGCCTGCGCGGTCTTATCGATAACCCTATCTTCCGCGAAAACAAGAGCAGACTTTTCTGTGCGCTCGGCGAAGACGTTGCGGGCAGTCCCGTTTATCTCGATATTGCAAAAATGCCTCACCTTCTGGTTGCGGGCGCGACAGGTCAGGGTAAATCGGTTTGTATAAACTCGCTTATTATTTCTTTGCTTTACCGCAATCACCCCAACGACGTAAAGCTTATACTTATCGACCCGAAAACCGTTGAATTTTCGGATTATAAGGATATTCCGCACCTTCTCGTTCCGGTTATCAACGACCCGAAGAATGCGGCGGGCACGCTTAATTGGGCGTGTACCGAAATGGAAAACCGTTACAGACTTATTCAGGAAGTCGGCGCGCGTGACCTTATGGGCTATAACAACGCGGTTGCGAACGATCCCGAACGCGAGCTTCTTCCCCAGATCGTCATTTTTATCGACGAGTTTGCCGATTTGATGATGACCGCGCCCGACGACGTAGAAACCTCGGTTTGCCGTCTTGCACAGAAGGCGCGTGCGGCGGGTATACATCTCGTTATCGGTACTCAAAGACCTTCTGTTGACGTTATTACCGGTCTTATCAAAGCAAATATCCCCTCGCGTATTGCACTCACCACCACATCGGCGGTGGACTCGCGTACGATTTTGGATATGACGGGCGCAGAAAAGCTGCTCGGTAAGGGCGATATGCTCTATTATCCTGTCGGTGCGATGAAGCCCTTGCGTGTTCAGGGCGCGTTTGTTGACGGTAAGGGCGAGGTTGCCGCAGTAACCCAGTTTATCAAGGAAGCGGCTCACGCACAGTACGACGAAAACATTATGCAGCAGATCGAGCAGGAAGCAAAGCTTTGCGGTATGAAGGGCAAAAAGGGCTCTGCCGCGGCAGAGGCTTCGGACGATGGCGACGAAAAAACCGATCCGATGTTTATGGACGCGATCGCGGTCGCAATCGAATGCGGTACGGTTTCCACCTCGCTGCTTCAGCGCAGACTTTCGCTCGGCTATGCGCGTGCGGCAAGAATTATCGATAAAATGGAACGCCGCGGATATATCGGAGAATTCGATTCCGCAACGAAAAAACGCCCCATTCTTATCACCCGCGAACAGTTCGCCGAGCTTAAGCTCAACGGCGAAGGCAAGAAGGAGGACGGCGATGCGTAAGTTAATAATTTCTTTTCTGCTTTTGCTCTGCCTTTTGCTTTCTGCCTGCGCGAGCGCGAACGAATACGGGCTTGCCTATACCTCCGACGGAAGCAGTAAAATCGAATATATTTATTACGATGACGAACGCGTTGTATACGTTGTCGGCGGCTTGATGATGATAAATATCGAAGAAAGCGCAAAAATGCTTGAAATGGCGTTAAAGGAAGGCGATATCGCCGTTTCGGATATTCTCGCTTCTGCCGAAAAGGATGCCGAAAACAAAAAGCTCGAATCGAAATCATATCCCGACGGCAGTGTCGAATATTATTACGATGGCTTTACTCTCGTAAGCCTGAATACTCATCTCGGCAACCGCGATATATATTTCGTTCCCTCGGGAATGGGATATTACGACGTCACGAATTCGTAAAATCACGAATAAATTCGGAATATTAACATAAAATTATAAAAAAACCAAAAAAACGATTGATTTTAACGCAATAGTATGCTACACTCAAGTTACAGTAATTCATTTAGGAGGAAACAGTAATGTTTTGTTCTCAGTGCGGAACCAATAACGCGGAAAATGCCGCTTTCTGTGCAGGCTGCGGCGCGCCCTTGGCTAACGAGCCCATAAAGCAGGAAGTTCCCATTCAAGATACCCCCATGCAGCCCGAAAACCCTGTATATCAGGCACCCCAGAACGATTTTCAGCCCTCTTATACCCCCACTCCCAACCCCTCGCTTCCCGGTAAGGGTATGGGTATCGCGGGTATGATCCTCGGTATTGCATCTATCGTATTTATGTGCACCTTCTATCTTGCAATTCCTTGCGCGATCGTAGGTCTTATCCTTTCCTGCTGTGCAAAGAGCAAGGCAAAGAAGGCAGGTATGAAGAACGGCTTCGCAGTTGCAGGTATTATCACCTCTTCTATCGGTCTTGCTGTGGCTGTCATTTCTATCGTTTTGACGGTTATCGGTATCGGCATTTTGGCTGAATACGGCTACGATTTAGAAGAAATGCTCGAAGAATACGAATATTACTATTACGAATACAGCGTAAAGCTTCGCAACCTTTTTAAATAATCGTTAAAAAACAAAACAAAACAGACGGATTCCTTCCGTCTGTTTTTTATTTGTGGTACTTTTTGCCGCTGTTTATCGCGAACGCGCGGTAGACCTGTTCGGCAAGCATAACGCGTGCAAGCATGTGGGGAAAGGTCATTTTCGACATCGAAAGCCGTATATCGCATTCGCGCTTTAAGGCTTCGTCGAGCCCGAACGAAGAACCGATTATAAAGCAAATCGGGCGCGCTTCGTTCGCGAAAACGCTCGCAAGCTCGGTGCTGGATAACTGCTTGCCCTCGATACACATTGCGATTTTCAATGCGTTTTTCGGGATCGCTTGGCGGATAGCGGCGGCTTCCTTTTCGAGCGCGCGTGCGATAAGCTTTTCGGATTCCTCGCCAAAGCAGGATTCCTCTTTAATGCATACCGTTTTGTATTCGCAAAACGCCTTTAAGCGCTTAATATATTCGGCTTCCGCATCCTTGAAATATTTTTCTTTAAAATCTCCGACGTGTATAATGGTAACAGAAGTCATAATGGTTATTTCTTCCTTTTTCTTGCGTTAACGGTTTTCTTCTTTCGTACCGAAAAACCGAAATCTCCGATCTTTTTGCCGAGCGTGAAGTAATCGCCGTGCGAGTACGCCAAAAGCTCGGCGCGCTCAAGCATAAGCCTGCCGTTTTCGTCGATAATCGATTCATCGACCGCAACCGCAACAATATCGGCAATAAACATATCGTGCGAGCCGAGGGGGATTATTTTATCGACCTTGCATTCGAGCGTAAGCGGGCTTTCGGCAACGCTTTTGCAATTTACCGCAAAGGAATCGGATTTCGTAAGCCCCGTTTGCTTGAATTTATCGGTATCTCTGCCCGATTTCACGCCGCAAAAATCAAGCGCGCGAACCATTTTGGTGTTCGGCAGATTAACGCAGAATTCACCGCTTTGCTTAATAATTTCATAGGAATAACGCTCGGGGCGCACCGAAATATAAAGCTTCGGCGGGTGTGTGGCACAAATTCCCGTCCAGCCGATAGTTATTAAATTGTCACTTTCGCTGTTCCCGCAGGAAACAAGCACCGCAGGCACGGGCGCCAAAAGAGCCCCGCCTTTCCAATGTTGTTTAGACATAGATATTACCTGTATAACTTATAAGACTTTACTTATTCAAAAGCTCTTTTACTATTTCAAAACTCATTCGCAACCCTGCCGTCGCGGGCACGAAAACGGCGCTTGAAGGTGTGGCGCGGCCGGTGATTTCGTTTCTGCCCTCGACGCATTTGCTCGGCGGTTCGGTAGAGCAGACGACTGTCAGGCTTTCTACTTCGCGGGCGCGGAGCTCTTTTCGCATAATGCGCGCCAGCGGGTCGCCCTCCGTCTTGTAAATATCGGTTACGGTTATTTGCGAAGGGTCCAATCGGTTGCCCGTACCCATCGAGGAAATTATCGGAACACCTGCGCGCTTTGCGCTTTGAATAAGCAATAGCTTCGAGGTGACGGTATCGATACAGTCGGCAATATAATCGAACTGTGTAAGGTCGATTTCTTCCGCCGTTTCCGCCGAATAAAACATATTTATCCCCGTTACTTCGCAGTTCGGGTTAATGTCCTTTAAGCGCGTTGCACAGACCGTTGCCTTTTCGGTTCCCAACGTGGAATTGAGCGCGATAAGCTGGCGGTTGCGGTTGGTTTCCGAAACGGTATCGTTATCGATAACCGTTATTTTCCCGATACCGCATCGCACCAAAGCCTCGGCACACCACGAGCCAACACCGCCCACGCCGAACACAGCAACGCTTGAATTATTCAGTTTTTCTGCACCGTCTTCGGTTATAAGCGGGATGGATCGTTCAAGTAAGCTCATAGTTGCACCGATTTTGTGATAGATAATAGAGAAGAGATAATAGATAAGAGATAAGAGATATTTCTTTACGAAAAAACAAAAGCTTTGTAATTATTCTCCCCGAAAATCCTGATTTTTTGGGTGTTCTGCGCGAGCGAACGGACATCCAAAAAATATGGGGGTCCCCGAAAAGCGCAAGCTTTTTGGGGAAAGCGTCAGCGCCTATTCAAACGGGTTCACTGCATCTACAACGGCGGACCAATATTTTTCGTAGGTTACAAAGCCGGGGGCAGAGCCCGAAGGCTTTTTCAGACAGCGCACGCGGGTATAATCGACCTCGACGTTGCGGCTTCCGCGCTTTTCGCTGTAATATGCGGCGAGCATTGCCGCTTCGGTATAATCGCGGTCGGAGGGTTCTTCGTTGCCGTTCGGGGTAAGGATAACGTGCGAGCCGTGGAAGCCTTTTATATGAAACCAAAGCTCGTTTCTGTCGGCGTTGCCGGTAAGATAATCATTCTGGCGGTTGTTCCTGCCGACACGCACCAAAAGTCCGTCGGTAGTGGTGAAGGATAACGGCTTCGCCGCGGGTGTTTTTTTCTTTTTGCCGCTTTGCGCTTTATCGGCAATATAGCCGCCGTCGATAAGCTCCTGCTTTATTTCGGCAAGCTCCTGCGGGCTTGCGGCACGCTCGATAAAGCCGAGCACGCCCGAAAGATAATCGCATTCGGCTTCGGTCTTTTTTATCTGCTCGGCAAGAATAACCGATGCACGCTTCATTTTTGAATATTTTTTATAGTATTTCTGCGCGTTTTTGGCGGGGGTGAGCGAAATATCGAGCGAAACCGTCATTTCCTCGCCGGTTTCGTAGTTCATCGCGGTAACGCTTTTATCGCCTTGGCGAATACGGTAAATGTTTGCGGTGATAAGATCGCCGCGCATGCGCATATCCTCCATCGCGCCGCATTCATCGAGCTCGGTTTTCAAAAGAACGAGCTTTTTCTGCGCGCGTGAAAGGTGGCTGTTTACGATTTTTACTATCTCGCGCGAGTAACGACCGATATTCACCGCTTCTTCCTTTTTGCCGAAATAATCGGTCAAAAGAAGCGAAAAGCTTTCATAAACGCGCGTTTCTCCCGCAGTGCCGTACTGTGTAAGCGGGATAAAGGAATATTCAATCCCGTTGCCTTCGCTGTCGTAAACGGCGTTCGGGGCGAAATCGTTGGTTTTAAAACGGCTTATAAGCTTGTTTACCTCGGATAAAAGCGGCAGGGCGTTTTCTTCGTAAATTTCGGTATCGCTGTCGCCATAGGCGCAAAAGGCAAGCTCCCGCGCGACAACGGGGGAAAAGCCGAAAAAGGTTTTCAAAAGAAAATCGCAGGCGCGTGCCCCGCTTTTTTCGCGGCAGAGCGCAATAAAATCGCTGTTTGTAATGGCAAACACCGAAATTTTATCCTGCCTCGGAGGCATTTCGTATGGCAAGCCCGCCATTATTCTGCGAACGCTCGCGGTAATATCCGAAACCGAGCTTGCGTTGATAATTCTTTGATTTTCGTCGGCAAGGATAATATTCGAATACTTGCCCATCATTTCGGCATAGATGTATTTGCGCTTAACGTAGCCCATTTCGTCCGCCGAATCGAAGGCAAAGCGAATAATGCGTTCGTTTTCCACCCATTCCGCCGCAACAAAACGCCCGTTTTGCAAATGCTTTCGGTAAAGCATACAGGTGGGGGTCGGTGTGTCGGGGCGGGCAACCGATTCTTCGGTTATCGCGAGTATCGGGCGGGAAGCGGATGCAGAGATAACGAAATTGCCGCGCTTACCTTCGAAATAAAGCTGAAGGTAAAAGCAGGTTTGCGAGCTTTGGTGGATTTTTTCCACCCTCGCGCCTGCCCATTTATTCAATTCCTGCGCCGCCGCGGCGCAAAAAAGTCCGTCAAATGCCATATTCTTCTTCTCTTACAAACAAATATACGCCGCAGGGGACGAAATTCCGTATTTTATCCGCAAGAAGCGGTACGATAATGCGTTCGGTCGCATAGTGTGTGGCGCAAATAAGGTTGAGCCCGAGCTCCTTGCAGTCGATCATGTGGTTGTGCATAACCTCGCCGGTGACAAAGGTATCTGCACCTGCGGCGAGAACTTCGTTTATTTCGTCCTTGCCACAGCCCGAAACGACGGCAACGCGCTTTGCGGCTTCGCTCGATTTCACAAGCGCAAGCTCGCTTTTTTCGATACGCAGAGCGCTTGCGACAAGCGCGGCGAAGCTTTCGAAGCTTTGCTCTTCGATTTCGCCTATTCTGCCGTAGGGAATAAAGCTTTCGGTGTTTTTAATACCGAGAAGGCTTGCAAGCGTATCGTTCACGCCGCCTTCGACAATATCCAAACGGGTGTGGAAGGAAATTACGGCGATACCGCGCTTTATACATTCGATAACCCGTTTTCCGACGCTGTCCTCGTTGCTCACGCTCGCAAGCGGTTTAAAAACAAGCGGGTGGTGAGTGATAATAACGTTACAGCCCTGCTCTGTTGCTTTTTCTATTGCAACGCTCGTGCAATCGAGCGCGCAGAGCACGCGTGTGACTTCGGCGTTTTTATCGGGAATAACGTCGTATCCGTCGTTATCCCACGGTTCGGAAAGAGTTTTCGGTATAATTTCGTCAAGCTGTTTTACTAACTGTTCTACTGTCATAATTGCACCGTTTAAATTAAGGGGTATCATCAGATACCCCTCGTTTTTTATTTATTGAGCAGCTTCTTAACCTTTTCGACAATGCCGCCTGCATTGAGCTTGTAGTGCTCAAGCAATACTCCTGCGGGTGCGCTGGTGCCGAAAACGTCGTCGATACCGTGCTTAACAACCTTTGCGCAGGCAGTTTCGGCAAGTGCCGAAATTACCGCGTCGCCAAGACCGCCGATAACCGAATGCTCTTCGCTGGTTACAACGTTGCCGGTCTTTTTAGCGTATTCGGTGATAAGCTCGGTGTCCAAAGGCTTAACGGTGTGAATATCGAGCACTGCGGCATCGATACCTTCGCTTGCGAGAATTTCGCGCGCTTCCATAGCCGCGGCAACCATAATACCGGTTGCAACTATGGTAACGTCCTTACCGTCTGCAAGCACGATACCCTTGCCGAGCTTGAATTCCTGCTCGCCCTTGGTATAGAACTGGGGAACCGCATATCTGCCCAAGCGCATATATACGGGACCGTTGAATTTTACGATTTCTTCGAGCAGAGCTTCGGTGGAAGCCGAGTCTGCGGGACAAACGACCGTCATATTCGGAAGTGCGCGCATTATTGCCATATCTTCGCAGAACTGGTGAGTAGCGCCGTCTTCACCGACGGTGATACCTGCGTGCGATGCGCAGATTTTAACGGGGAGCTGGGGATATGCGACCGAGTTTCTTATCTGCTCGAACGCTCTGCCGCAGGCAAACATCGCAAAGGACGATGCAAACGCGGGCACGCCGGTAGCGGCGATACCTGCCGCAACAGAGATCATATTGCCCTCTGCTATACCGCAGTTAAAAAAGCGTTCGGGATATTTCTTTGCGAAAACAGCGGTCTGTGTCGAGCCCGAAAGGTCGGCATCGAGCACGTAAAAATCGTATTTTTCACCGAGCTCGGTGAGCTTTCTGCCGTATGCGACTCTTGTTGCTTCTTTTTCAGCCATTTTTAACATCCTCCGCTGCCTTTACCCATGCTTCGTAAAGCTCTTTTTGGGCGATAGCATATTCATCGCCGTTGGGAGCTTTGCCGTGCCACGAATAGTTGTTTTCCATATAAGATACGCCCTTGCCCTTAACGGTTTTGCAAATAATTGCCGCGGGCTTGCCGCAGTTAAGCGCTTCGTTTACTGCGTTGTCGATCGCTTCGAAATCGTGACCGTCGATAACGGTTACGAACCAGCCGAACGCTCTGAACTTTTCATCGACGGGGTGGGGGTTCATAACGTCTTCGACAGCGCCGTCGATCTGATAGCCGTTGCAGTCGATAAAGGCGATAATGTTGTCGAGCTTATATTGGTTGGCGAACATTGCCGCTTCCCAAACCTGACCCTCTTCGATTTCGCCGTCGCCCAAAGCGGTATAGACCTTCCAGTCGTATCCCTTGCGCTTTGCCACAGCCGCCATACCGCAAGCGGTAGAGAAGCCCTGACCGAGCGAGCCGGTAGACATATCGATACCGGGAATGCCCTTCATATCGGGGTGGCCCTGAAGCATCGCGCCCAATTTGCGAAGGTTTTTAAGCTCGCTTGCATCGAAATAGCCTCTTTCCGCGAGTGCAGAATAGAGCGCGGGGCAGCAGTGGCCCTTAGAGAGCACAAATCTGTCGCGCGATTCCATTTCGGGATTTTTCGGGTCGATGTTCATTTTGTGGAAATAGAGGTAGGTGATTACGTCCGCAATCGACAGCGATCCGCCCGGATGGCCGCTTTTTGCGCCGTAGACCGCATCGACAGAATGCATTCTGACTTTAGCGGCTCTTTCTTTCAGCATTAATACGGTGTTTTTTTCCATTTTCGCGTTTCCTTTCTTGACTAAAGCCCGGCACGCCTTAACGCATCGCTGAAATACGTCGGTCTTGCCGCTTCAAACGTCATAGTCTCGCCCGTTATCGGGTGGACAAAAGATATGTATTTTGCGAACAGACATTGACCTTCCATGCCAAGCCTGTACCGTACGTTTCCGTATACCGTGTCGCCCGCGACGGGGTGTCCGATATACGCCATGTGCACCCTGATCTGATGGGTGCGTCCCGTTTCGAGCGTGAGCTCCAAATGGGAATATTCTCTGCCTTCGGCAACAACGCGCCAGTGGGTCGTTGCTTCCTTCGAATTATGCTCGGTGACCGCCATTTTCTTTCTGTCGGTCTTGTGTCTGCCGATAGGGGCGCACACCGTACCCTCGCTTTCGCGCAGATGACCGCCCACGATCGCTTCGTACTTGCGTTCGAAGGAGTGGACCGCGATCTGTTCGGCAAGCCCCTGATGCGCTTCATCGGTTTTCGCCACGATAAGCAAGCCGGAGGTATCTTTATCGATACGGTGAACGATACCCGGACGGATAACGCCGTTTATCGACGATAAACGACCTTTGCAGTGGTAAAGCAGAGCGTTTACAAGAGTTTGATCGGGGTTGCCTGCGGCAGGGTGAACCACCATACCGCGCGGCTTATCGACTACCAGAAGGTAATCGTCCTCGTAAATTATATCAATAGGAATGTTTTGCGGAACTGCTTCGAGCTCGCGTTCGGGCGGGAGCTCTATTTCGATACTGTCGCCCGCCGAAAGAATAAGCTTCTTTTCGCATTTTTTACCGTTTACGGTAACAAGTCCTTCGGAAATAAGCTCCTGTGCGCGTGAACGACTTATATCGAAAATCCTTGCGGCAAACGCATCGAGCCGTAATTTTTCGTTCGCGTCGAGCTCGGTAACGATGTAATTATCCATTTTCGCCGTTTCCTTCGGATGTGTTTTCGCAGGGTTCGGCAGATGCAGCCAGCGCGGCTTCTTCCTTTGCCTTTTGTTCTGCCTGAAGTCTTTTTTCGACCTTCGGTTCGATAAAAATGACGTATACCGCCAAAAGCACCGCACCGACGGTTATAAAGCAATCGGCAATATTGAACACGGCAAAATCGACAAAATCGGTGTGGAAGAAATCGACAACGTAGCCGAGCAGTATTCTGTCGATCATATTGCCGATACCGCCGCCGAGAATCATACCGAGCGCGATATTCATAAGCATGTGGCGACGGTATTCCTTGATAAGCAGATAGATAATCAAGCCCATCGAGATTACCGAGAACACCATAAACACCCAACGCTGATCGGCGAGCATCGAAAACGCCGCGCCGGTGTTGCGTGTGTGGTAAAAGCTCATAAATCCGTTAATAAACGGCTTTGTTTCATAAAGTCCGATATTTTGAACGACGATATATTTGCTGACCTGATCCAGAATTACCGCAACGACCGCGATAATTGCTGCTAACATACAGCCTTACGGCAGCGAGCACAAAGATGCTGACCGTCCTCATCGGGAGTGCAGTCGTCCTTCTGCATCCAGCAGCGGACACACTTTTCGCCTTCTGCAACCGTAACCGAAACCGAAATGCCGGTTTCTTCATCGGTATATGCGCTTGCGGGGATTTCGCCTTCGCAAAGCGTTACCTTGCTCACGATAAAGATATCGGGCAGGATAGCTTCGAACTGCTTGAAGAGCTTCATCGCTTCGCTGTCTGCGCCGGCATATACGGTAACAGCCGCTTCGAGCGATTTACCGATAGTCTTTTCGGCTCTTGCCAATTCAAGCGCCTTCATAACGCCGTCACGCAGGGTGAAGAGCGATTCGTATTTTTCTTCGATGTCCGAAAAATCGTATTTTTCTTCGAATGCAGGCATATCGTTGCAGAATACACTGCGCGAATCTTCGCCTTCCAAATGGGTGATATAGGTCCAAACCTCTTCTGCGGTGTAGGAAAGCACGGGTGCGAGCAATCTTGTGAGCGCGCTTGCGATTATATACATTGCGGTCTGAGTGCTGCGGCGTGCGGGATCGTTCTTTGCTTCGCAGTAAAGTCTGTCCTTGGTGATGTCGATATAAAGCTTCGACATATCGATCGAGCAGAAGTTGTGAATATCGTGGTAAACGATATGGAACTGATAACCGTCGTATGCTTCACGAACGCGCTTTACGAGCTTGTTAAGGCGCGAAATTGCCCATTTGTCAATATCGGTAAGCGCATCGGGTGCAACCATATCTCTGTTCGGGTCGAAATCGGTTTCTGCCGAGCCGAGATTTGCAAGAAGTATACGCAACGTATTTCTGAGCTTGCGGTAGGATTCGGAAAGCTGCTTGAATATTTCCTTCGAGCAGCGAACGTCTGCGTGATAGTCGGAGGAAGCCGCCCAAAGACGAACGATATCCGCGCCGAAATCCTTAATAAGATCTGCGGGGTCTACGCCGTTTCCTAAGCTCTTGTGCATTGCACGTCCCTGACCGTCAACAACCCAGCCGTGAGTAAGAACCTGCTTGAAGGGAGCACCCTTATCGAGCGCGCCGACAGAGGTGAGAAGGCTCGACTGGAACCAGCCGCGGTACTGGTCTGCACCTTCGAGATATACGTCTGCGGGCCAAAGCTCAGGCGCATCGTTCATGAGCGATGCAAAGTGGGTAGAGCCGGAGTCGAACCAGCAGTCGAGTGTATCGGTTTCCTTTTCGAATTCCTTGCCGTTGCAGTGCGGGCAGGTAAATCCTTCGGGAATAAGCTCCTCCGCTTCGCGTTCGAACCAAGCGTTCGAGCCGTGCTCGTCGAAGAGAGCGGATATTTTTGCAATAGATTCGGGGGTAGAAACGGGCTTGCCGCAATCCTTACAGTAGAAAACGGGAATGGGAAGAGCCCAACGGCGCTGACGGGAAATACACCAGTCGGATCTTTCTCTGATCATGCTGACCATTCTGTCTTCGCCCCACGCGGGATACCATTTAACGTTTTCGATCGCCTTGATCGCCTGATCCTTGAAGGATTCAACCGAGCAGAACCACTGGGGTGTCGCACGGAAGATAACCGGCTTTTTGCAGCGGTCGTGGTGGGGATAGGAGTGCATAATATTTTCGGATGCGAAGAGTGCGCCCGATTCCTTCATATCCTCGAGAATGATCGCATTCGATTCTTCGGTTTTGAGTCCCGCATACTTGCCTGCGTAATCGGTGTGCCTGCCGTGGTCGTCAACGGGCACGACAAGATCCATACCGTATCTCATACAGGTCTGATAGTCGTCTGCACCGAAGCCGGGCGCGGTGTGAACACAGCCGGTACCGCTGTCCATTGTTACGTATTCGGCGTAAACGAGGCGGGAGGTTTTTTCGAGGAAGGGGTGGGTTGCTTGCATATTTTCGAAAAATTCGCCGGGGAAGGTAGCGAGAATTTCGTAATTTTCAAAGCCGCCCATCTTCATTGTTTTTTCGGTGAGTGCTTCTGCCATAATATAGGTTTCGCCGTTTTCCGCCTTTACGAGCGCATAGCTTTCGCGGGGGTGGAGGCAGATAGCTATATTGCCGGGAAGAGTCCAGATAGTAGTGGTCCAGATAACGAAATAGGTATTTTCGAGATCGAAGCCTGCGAGCTTGCCCTGATCGTCGTTCATTTTGAACTTAACGTATACAGAGGTGCAGGGGTCGTCGTGATATTCGATATCCGCTTCCGCCACGGCGGTAGCACAGAAGGGGCACCAGGTTACGGGCTTTAAGCCCTTGTAAATATAGCCCTTATCGAACATCGCACCGAAGATTTTAACCTCCTGCGCTTCGAAATGTCTGTCCATGGTGCGATAGGGTGCGTCCCAATCGCCCACAACGCCGAGGCGCTTAAAGCCCGACATCTGCTTTTGGATAAAGTCCTCTGCAAATGCTTCGCACGCCTTTCTGAATTCGGGAACGGACATATCCTTGTTGAGATCCTTTTTGGTCTTTTCGATCGCTCTTTCGATAGGAAGTCCGTGGTTATCCCAGCCGGGAACGTAGGGGGTATAATAGCCGCCCATCGCTTTGGATTTTATAATGAAATCCTTGAGTATTTTATTGAGTGCGTGGCCCATGTGAATGAAGCCGTTACTGAAGGGAGGGCCGTCGTGAAGCACGAACGCGGGCTTGCCTGCGTTCTTTTCAAGCATTGTACGGTAAAGCTTTTCTTCGCTCCAGCGGTTGAGTGTTTCGGGCTCCTTTGTGGGGAGGTTGCCTCTCATCGGAAATTCGGTGGCGGGCAGATTGAGTGTATCCTTGTAGTCCTTCATTGCTGTTTAAAAACGAAGCCGATTATTCTTCGGTGTTTTCTTCTTCGTTTTCGTCTTCTCCCATCATGTATTTAAGATATTCGTCCTCTGCTTCCTTTGCTTCGGGCGAAAGCTCGGGTCGGTTACCTGCGACCGTGCTTGCGATCTCCTGTGCGGGAGATTCTTCCTCTTCGGCTTCGGCAAAGCGGGGTTCTTCGTTCTTTAATTCGCGCACATTCTTGCGGCGTTCGGTTTCTTCTTCGATTCTGCCCTTTACGTCGTTGAATATTCCTGCGATAAGAGCGTCGTCGTTGGGAAGCACGATGTCTTCGATTTCGTTGACCGAAAGATCCTTAAGCTCGGCGATATGCGTGCCGTAAAGCTCGTAAACCGATTTTTTGAAATCAATAATACGGGTACGCATGATCCAAGCCTTTTCCTTTTCCGCCTGAAGCTGCTGGCGGAATTCTGCGATAACGCCGTCGCAACGGTCCTTTATCGCACCGGTAATAATATCGGCGCGGTCGTTTGCATCGGCAATAATCTTTTCTGCCATTTTCTGCGCGGAAATAAGAGTGCTTCTTATAGATTCCTCTTCGTCCTTGATTTCATCAAGATTCGTTACAACGATTCTAAGCTTGCGTTCAAGCTCGTTGTTTTCGCGGTAGAGCTCGGTATACTTTTCGAGCACAAACGCGAGATATTCATCTACCTCCTGAGGATTGTAGCCCTTGAAGGTTTTTTGGAACTGTTTGTTTTTTAATTCGTGCGGTGCCAGCATTGTGCATCGCTCCTTTCGGGTTTTTATTGTTGCATATCGAAACTGCTGTCAGATCTGCAAAAAGCCCAAAAGCACTACTATCTTTAATGAAAAATTAAAGCGGTAGTGCAGTCAGAACTATTGATATTAAAAGACAGGTCGCCATAAACGAAAAGTCGATCGGCGATTCTTGAAAAAAGGGGATGCGCGCAAGCAGATTGCGCACGGGCGAAACCACAGGTTCGGTAATTGCATAAAGAAAGAAATATACCCTCGATTCTTCTTCTTCCGAGAAGAAGCCCCAAAGCACTCTTGCGAGCAGCAAAAAAACGAACAGGCTTAAAAATGCGTTTACCGACTGTGATACAATGAAAAATAATTCTTCCAAAAAATCGGTTCTCCGTCAATCACTGGAAAAGCTCTCTGGGCTGCTTGCCTGCGCCGTTTTCGGCGGGAGCTTCGGACTGTTCGCCCGAAACGTCAACGTTCTTGGGGGTAACAACGTAGGTAGCGTTTGCAACCTTCTTTACCTGACCGTCGATAGCGAATACAACGCCGCAGAGAAAGTCTATAATGCGCTTGGTGGTTTCTTTGTTGGTTTCTTCAAGGTTAAGAACAACGGTGCGTCTTGCAAGAAGATGCTCGCCGATAGCCTTTACTTCATCGAAGCGTTCGGGCTTAACGACCTTCATTTCCAATGCCGCGCCGGAAGAAATACCGCCGGTTGCTCTTGCGGGAGCGGGAGCTGCCTTGGGCTGCTGTACGGGAGCGGGAGCTGCTTCTTCCTCTTCTTCGTCTTCGTATCCTTCGTATTGTTCGTTGTCGTCAAAATCCTCTTCGGGTGACTTAAAGAGATCGCCTATGCGGTTAATGAATCCCATTGTGTGTGCCTCCTGATATGTTTATTAAAATTTTAATTCGAATTGTTTTCGGGGTAGCTGCGTTTGCCGAAAATCGCGCTTCCCACTCTGACCAACGTCGAGCCGCATTCGACGGCATCGGCATAGTCGTCGCTCATACCGAGCGATAGAATGTCCATAATACTATTATCTACATTTCTGCCCGATATGTCAATAAATATTTTCTTCATTTCGCAAAAATATTTTCGATTATCACCGAAATTTACACTTTTCGGGGGAACAGCCATCAATCCGCACAGCTTTATATGCGGCATCGAGGCGACGTATTGACAAAACCGAGCGGCTTCTTCGGGTGCAATACCCGATTTTGCTTCCTCGTTTCCGATATTTATTTCGACAAGCACGGGCATAATTATACCGCGCTTTGCCGCCTGACGCTCTATTTCATCGGCAAGCGAGATTCGATCGACCGAGTGGATCATATCGACCTTATCGATAATATATTTTACCTTGTTCGTTTGCAGTGCGCCGATAAAGTGTATTTCGGTGCGGCTTCTGTCGATATATTCGTATTTTTCCAAAAGCTCGTTCACGCGGTTTTCGCCGATAAGATCTATTCCGCAATCGAGCGCGAAATTGATAATATCTGCGGGAACCGTTTTCGTTGCCGCCAGCAGTCTTGCTTTAGAGCCGAGCTCGGATTTTATGCGCGCTATATTTTCGGCTATCTGTTCTTTTGTGTTCATTTTACTTGAGTCTCATTCCGTCGTAAATATCGTCGCCGTCGGTAACCACCGAATCGTGAAGCGAAAGCTGGGTTTTCGAAGAATAAGCAACGTCGCGGCGTGTGGGATATGCGGGATCGACGGGGATTTCGCATATCGAATAGCTGCCGTAGTTATAAAGCACGGTGGTTTTTTTGAATACTATCTTCGAGCCGACAACGGTGTATACGCCCGTTTCGCCGTCCTTCATACGTATCGCGCTGTTGCTCACGCGGATTCCTTCGTGGGTTGCGGTGGGGAGCTCGATTGTCTGACAGCGGGAATAATCGAAGCCTTCGGGCATTATTTTGGTGCTGAATACCAGAACGGTCATATCCTTATCGGTACGGGGGATACGTCTGTCGAGAGTCATATTCAGCTCGGTGTTGTTGGAATACTGGAAGGTTATGGGGTAGGATCTGCCGTCGACAAAGGTTTCGGCGGTACGCTTGTCTATCGCAACGGCGATATACCATGTCGAAGAAAGCACGACCTTGCCCGCAGAGCCCGAAATTATGCTTTTATCGGGAACCGAATCGGCAAGCCGTTCGAAGCCTTCGCCCGTAAGATTACGCAAGGCTTCAACCGTGAAGCTGTTTTCGTATCCGTCCACCGTCGAATAAAAATATCCGCTTTTCGGCGATTCGGTAACAAAGCTTGCGCCCGTAAGCTGTGCGGAAAGGCTTTCGCGCTCCTGCGTGAGCTGTGAAAGCTCGGCGGCGTAGCTTTCCGACTGTATCAGCGTCTGACGGCGGTTCATCAATATCAAAAGCTCTTCCTTTTCGCGCAGGACCTTATCGAAATCGTTGTTGTCTACCTGACGGATTATCGAAAGCACGAGCGCGTCGATTTGAGTATCGAGAAGCTGTATATCGGTCGTCGATGCGCCGGTCGAAAGGCTCGAGCGCTCGAGAATATCTATTCTTTTGTCGATTTCGCTTATGCGCGACTGTATCAGAACGTCGTTCGGGTCGGAGTAGGTGATTACGATTTCTTCTCCGGTCCTTATTTTTTCGCCGTCCTCTGCAAGAAAGCAGTTGGTGCCCGAAGCACCCGCGGGGATAAGCATTTCATCGCGGAAGAGGAACGCTTCGAGCTCGGCACGGTCGGTAATGCTTGCGTACGTGGCTGTTTCTCTGTCGAGATTTATGCTTACGTTGAGCATAAGCTGAAGAAATACGTATGCAACGAGCGATACGGCGAGAATAGCCGTTCCGAACTGCGCCAGAAAACGCTTTATAAAGCGCACGTATTTATCCTTTTTGGGTGTTTTACTGCTGATTCGTCTTGTTGCGACGGCAGAGGGCTTTTGCTTTTCGGGCAGATTGGTATTGTGCTCGCTCAAGGTGCTTCCTCCTTTCCGAAAGCTTTTAAAAAAGTTGATTAAATATAAATTATTTCGTCTGCGGGCTTACGGTTAAACCATGTAAGCTGGCGCTTTGCATAGTGGCGGGTGTTGAGGCAGATCGCTTCCTTTACCTCGTCAAGACTGCAGAGTCCTTCGAAATACGGGTAAAATTCCTTGTAGCCGATCGCCTGCGATGCGGTGGGCGTTTCGCGCAGGCCCTTTTCGTAAAGCGCGGTGACTTCGGGCACGAGTCCCGATTCGAACATTATATCCACACGCTTATCGATGCGCTCGTAAATCGTTTCGCGCTCCTTCGGCTGAATATAAACGGTGTGCGGGGAATAGATGCTCGCGCTTTGCCTGCTTTCCTTATCGAGCTCGGTTTTCGTCCTGCCGGTTTTATAAAAGATTTCGAGTGCGCGGGCAACCCGCTTTATGTTGTTTTTGTGTATTGCAAGAGCGGCTTCGGGGTCTACCGCCGCGAGCCTTGCGTGCAGTGCTTCGGCTCCGTTTTCCTCGGCGAATTTAAAAAGCGATTCGCGCAATTCCCAATCGTCCTCGGTTGCCGAAAGCACGGTGCCGCTTATTAACGTATCGATATAAAGTCCCGTTCCGCCCGCGATTATCGGCAATTTCCCGCGGGAGCGTATTTCGGCTATCGCGGAAGCCGCAAGCTCGACAAACCTTGCCGCCGAAAACGGCTCTTCTATATCGGCAATATCGATAAGATGGTGCGGAACCCCGCACATTTCGGCAACTGTCGGCTTTGCAGTGCCTATATCCATTCCGCGATATATCTGCATCGAATCGCCGCTTATTATTTCGCCGCCGAACTGTATTGCTTTTTCAATCGCATAAGCGCTTTTGCCGCTCGCGGTCGGACCGACGACGACAAGCAATGGAATTCCGCTCATAAAAAGCCCCGTACTGTTATATGTTTTCACAAGAAGAGAAAGGCGCACAAGTTTTGGAACTTCTGCGCCCTAATCCTTATAAATATCATAACATAATCACGGTTAATGTCAATGACTTTTTTATAAATTATTCGTTTTTATTCAAGAATTTCCAAGCGTTAGCTTGCAGATTTCAACCGTGCTTTCGGTGCAGACGAAATAATACACGAATTCGCCCGAAACCGTATACGGCGTAGCGGTATAGCTTTTATCGTTCGGGAAGTCGATTTCGGCAGAAAGAAGCCTTTCTCCCGATTTGTCATAACACGTAACAGTTACCGCTTTTCCGTCGCCGTCGCCGACCGTGCGGTAAAAATACGGTTCGCCGTATTCGTTGGAGCCGATATAACGGGAATCGAGGTTTGTTAAAACAATGGTGCCGAGCTTGGGGTTTTCGACACCGAGCTCTGTGAATTGACCTGCCTCGAAATCTATTTCGACAACCTTGTGCTGTTCGGAAACGACCTTGACCTTTTTACCCTCGGTGAATTCGACAGTGCGCGGAGCTTTGGTATAATCGACACAGTCCGCCGTCATTTCAACGCGCGTCTGCTTTTCGGGCTCGACAAGCAGAGCATAGCAATACTTATTTTCGTCATTGTCAAACGGTCCGTAGGGCTGTACGACGATGCAAAAGCTTCCGTTCTTTTCGGCAAGAAGCACGGGCATATCGTTTTCGCGCCCGACGGTATAATCAAGCGAATTTATTTCGTTTGCGTTCGTGTCGAAAACCTTTATTTTCTGCGCGACCGAATCGACAAAAGCAACGTTGCCGTTTTCGAGAACACAAAAAGCCGTGGGCTCGTAATAGGCGTACTTATAGCCCTTTGCGCTGCCTTCCTCGCGCTGTCTGTAAGTAAGCTGCTTGCCTGCAATTCCTGCGGTAAGCGAAAGATAGGCTTCCTGCTTGGCTTCGCGCTGTTCGTAGTGTACGTCGCTACCCGATTCCTCGGGCTGTGAAACGGTCGAGGAAGCGTTTTCGGATACTGCGCTTTCGGGATCGCTTGCTTCGCTTGTGCCTTCGTTGCAGGCAATCAGGCTTAAAAGCAGTGAAATCGCAATAAGGAACAAAACGAATTTTTTCATAAAATACCTCCTAAAATCGTGTTCACCTATACAGACGAAAGCAAGACGGGTTTTGTCACATAATTTTTATAAATTTTTCTTAAAAATGCGAAAAAGGCGGATTTGCATAGATATTATACGGCAAAATCGCAACGATGTAAAGCGATTGTTGCGTGTATGCGCGAAACAAAGAATAAAAAACACTTTAGTTTATTTATTTGCTATTTACTTTTGGTGATTTGGCGTGTATAATTAAGGCATAATCGAAGCTGAAAGGAAAAAGATTATGAAGGAAATGTCCGTAATAAGAGTGGAAGTGGGAACGCTTCGCACAAACTGTTATATTCTTAAAAATTCCGACACGCGCGACGCGATAGTTATCGATCCCGGCTCGGATCTTACGGTAATACAGGATGCGCTTCACCGCGCCGATGCCGTTTGCCGTCTTATTCTGCTTACTCACGGTCATTTCGACCATATTTTAGCAGTCGGCGACCTGCGCGGAATAAAGGTTCCCGTTGCGATACACGAAGCCGACGCGCACATGCTTACCGAGCGCGATATGTTCAGCGCGATAATCCCCTATGACCCCCGTCCCTTCGAGCCTGCCGAATACACCTTTTCGAAGGAGGGCGAATATTCGGTTGCGGGCTTTGATTTTTACGTTATTCCCACACCGGGGCACACGAAGGGAAGCGTTTGCTACGTGTTCGACGGTATGATGTTCACGGGCGACACGCTGTTTAAAAACAGTATCGGCAGAACCGACCTCGGCGGCGACGAAGCGGCGATGATGCGCTCACTCAGAGCCCTGCGCGATCTCCCCGGCGATTACGATATTTATCCCGGTCACGACCGCCCCACAACACTCGACGATGAAAGAAGATATAATCCCTATTTAAAGAACGCATAAGGAGAACAGAAATGAAAATACTTTACGGCGCCGCACCCGAAAGCTTCAAGCTTATATGGGGTGACAGAGCAAGATTCAACAATTCCAATATCGAAGCAATGCCCAAGAGCATAAAGCTCGTTGCGGGCAAAAACGATACTGCCGCATTCCAGGTGGTTATTACGGCAGACGAGCTGTTTGCGCTCAATCTTACAAGCCAGCCGTGGTTTTCACAGCAGGTAAGACGTAAAAACATACGCATCGAATGCGATTTTCCGTTCGAAAGCAAGCTGTTCCATATCGGTATGCATCTTTGCGACGATGCCTTTTACCGTGCCGATTCTTTGCAGGAAAAGGCTGTTGTCGAAGCCGAAGCAGACGGCATTCTTTCGGTTTACTGCGAAATCGCAATACCGAAGGACGCAGAAAAGGGAAGCTTCGAGGGCAAGCTGAAAATATATGAAGGCTACGGCTTTGCCGATGAAATACTTGTAGGCGAAATCGCAATTTCGCTCGACGTTTTCGGGTTTACCTTCCCCGACAATAAGGATAACGGCTTCCATCTCGATTTATGGCAGCACCCCTCGAATATCGCAAGACAGCACGGTGTACGCTTGTGGAGCGACCGCCATTTCGAGCTTTTGCGTAATTACTGCGTATCGCTCGGTAATTCGGGCGTGAAGTGCGTGACCGTTATCGCATCCGAAATTCCTTGGAACGGTCAGGCGTGCCAGAACGAGCAGAGATACAGCGCAAATCTTTTCGAATATTCGATGATAGCCGTAACCCGCAAGGCAGACGGCACGCTTGAATTCGATTATTCGGTAATGCAGAGATATATCGACCTTTGTGCAGAATACGGTATCGACGAATGTATTTCGGTTTACGGCTTGGTGAACGTTTGGGATACCAAGGAATACGGCGGAGTACGCACCGCACCCGATTATCCCGACGGAATACATATCCGCGTATACGATGAAGCAAGCGGTGTTTACGGCTACCTGCACACCGCGGCGGAAATCGATACTTATATCCGCGCGCTCGAGGCTTATTTTACAAGCACAAATCAAATAGACCGCGTACGCATTGCGGCGGACGAGCCCGCCGACATCGAGGCATACCGCAAGAGCCTTGAGCACATTAAGTCGGTTGCTCCCACCTTTAAATACAAAACCGCTATCAACCACGCCGAATTTGTAAACGAGTTCGGCAAGGATATTTTCGATTTCGCGCCCTATATTTCGGCAATGTACAGCGAATACGACGCGCTTATGCAGTTCAGAGCCGAAATGCCCGAAAAGCGCTTCCTCTATTACGTTTGTTGCTGTCCCGAAATTCCCAACAGCTTCCTTCGCAGTGAGCTTGTCGACGGTTATTATACCGGTATTCTCGCGGCGTTTGCGAAGATGGACGGATTTTTGCGCTGGAGCTATACCTGCTGGACGGATTTCCCCAACAGCGACCTTCGTTACGGTCCGTTCCCCGTGGGCGACCTCGGCTACGTTTATCCCTCGCCCGACGGCAAGCCTATCGAAACCTTAAGACTGAAAACGCTTATACGCGGCATACGTTATTTCGTGCTTCTTAAGGAAGCCGAAAAGCGCAACCTTGCCGAAGTAATCGATAAAGCCTATACCCTCGTGCTCCGCGAACGCGAAATCGCAAAGCTCTATGCAAACTGGGAAAGAGAAAAGATAATGAGCCTTTCTGCCGACGATTACCGCGAATTCGCAACGTTGCTTATGTCTGCAATGGAGGAATAAAATGAACGAAACGTTAAAAACGCTTACCGAACGCAGAAGCATAAGAAGCTTTTCCGATAAGCAGGTACCGCGCGAGGACATCGAAAAAATAATCAAAGCGGGGCTTTATGCCCCCACGGGCAGAAACACGCGTGATACGCTTTTTCTTGTCGTAACGAATAAAGAGCTCCGCGACAGGCTTTCGAAAATGAACGCTTCGGTTATGGGAAGCGACAACGACCCCTTTTACGGTGCGGGCACGGTTATAGTCGTTTTTGCCGACAGAAACCGCACCACTACCGTCGAAGACGGCTCCTGCGCGATGGCTAACCTTATGAACGCCGCGTTTTCGCTCGGAATAGACTCCTGCTGGATTCACCGTGCGAGAGAGGTTTTCGAAAGCGATTCGGGCAGAGAAATCGCTCGCTCGTTCGGTATTCCCGATGAATATATCGGCATCGGCAACTGTATTCTCGGCTACCGCGATTGTGCGCTTCCCGAGCCGTTACCGAGAACACAGCCGATAATCTTTGCCGAATAGAGAGGGAAACCGATGAAAATGACGAAAAAACGCATGCTTGCGTTTTTCTGTGCGGCATTTATGCTTTGTCCGTTGCTCGTTTCCTGCAATAACGGCGAACAGGCGGAAAGCTCGGAGCTCGGGCTTGAATCCGAACCGACCGAAGAAGCGAAAAGATTTATGCTCGGAAGCAGGGAATACGAGCTCAAAAGAAATATAAACGCAGACGGCGCCGAAAACGGAGCTTATCTGTTCACGCGCGGTTACGAATGGTCTGCCACCCCCAAATCCGAAAACGGCGATTTTTACGATATTGTATCGCTCGACGGAATCGTTGTCGAAATCGGCGAAAAGGGCAGAAATACAGTCATTCCCGAGGACGGGTTCGTTGTCCGTCTTCGCGGCGAGGATATTTCGGATATAAACATCGGCGACAAGGCGGAATTGGCAGACGAAAAGCTTTCTGCACTCCCCGAAAGCTACGTTAAATTCGGTGACGTATATGTCGAGGTCGGATATAAAAACACCGTTCGAACCGCAGAAGATACGGGCTGGCTTTACGATGAAAATTGGTACACCGGCAACACCGAAAGCAATATTTATTGCACCGAAATAGCGATATGCGACGGCAAAATCGTCGAAATCACCCGCTCGCGCGATGAAGCTGCGGGTATCGCGATCCCCAAGGGCGGATACGTGCTCACCGTCGGCGAAAACAGCGCGAACGAGCGCAAGGTGCAAAGGCTGAAAATTGGCGACGAGGCGGTTCTTGTCGAAAGCGAAAAGCTCTATACCGCGAAAAAGCTGAGCGTTGCGGGCACCAATACCGAACGCGTCGAGGACGGAATAGTGATCTTCACGTCCGAAAAGTATACGGCAACACCCGTCGGACAGAACGTAACCGAAATTTCTGTCGATGCGAACGGAAGAATAACCGAAATATTTCCCGCTTGCTCGGGAATGAAAAAGCCTCAAAAGGGCGGATATATCGTTTCTGCAACGGGACTTGCCGCAGAAACGCTTAAAAGAATCGCCGTATTGAACGCGCTCGTTATAAAAAACGGCCCGCGTGCAATTCGTATCGTAACCACCCCGAAAACCGAGCTTGCAAGGCTGAAGGCAGAGCTTGAAGCGATTAAAAAGGAATACGGCACCTCTGTCGAAAAGCTGAGCAGAATAGATTTCGAAAAAGCGGCAGGGCTTATCCAATCTGCAACCGCAGATACCGAAAAAGCCGAAGCTTCGATCTCGAACGGCGATGCGGAATCGCTTGCCGAAGCGGTCAAGGCGCTTTTCGCGGAAGTGAACGAAGCCAAAAACGAGCTTGTTCCCTATGTCACCGTTCAGGACAGAATGGCTTGGGTAACGATAGGCGAATACGATTACTCCAAAAACGTGGTGCTTCACTATACCAATCAGAATGACGTCGATCATACCGTTGCCTATGCGAAGCATTGCGGGCTCAATACGCTTATAATCGATAACCACGTCGCAGGCTTTGCGGTATATAACAGCGAGGTCGAAGGCTTTGTTACCTATCGCGATTACAAGAATTTCGATATTATCGCCGCGTTCAAGCAGGCGTGCGATGCAGAAGGAATAAAGCTTATAGTGATGGTAAACGCATTTTCGAGCGGGCTCGAGGACGTAGCCTATCCCGAAAATCACTATATGAGCATATACAAGGATAAATATCTGCTTACAAACAGAGGCAGAGTTGCGGGACCCGACGGAGTTATAACGCTCGACCCCGCAGATAAGGACGTTCAGGCATTCAACCTTGCGATAGTAAAAGAAATTGCCGAAAAATACGACGTTTTCGGTATTCAGGCGGACTATATGCGCTACCCGCTTCCTTATTATTATCAGGCGCACAATTACGAGGATTTCGGCTATAACGAAAGCAGTAAATCGGGCTTTATCAAAAAATACGGCAAGGACCCCGCCAAGCTGGAAATAACCGATCCGCTTTGGGAAAAGTGGTGCGCTTGGAGAAGAGATATAATCTCCGATTACCAAAAGAGCTTTTACGAAACGGTCAAGGCGGTAAATCCCGAGCTTCACGTAAGCTTTACCTGCTTTGCCGATTACCGCGACAGACAGATTTATACCTATCAGGACGTCGAAAAATGGGCGGAAAACGGTTATGCCGATGCGATATTCCCGATGATATACGGAGATACTACCGAATATCAGCAGAAATATGCCGAGGAAATACTTCCCGTAACCGAGCATACACAGCTTGTTCTCGGTGTCGGTACCTACGTCAGAGCGACGCATAAATCTATCGAAGAGCAGTTTATAATGCCTTACGAGCTTTGTGCAGAGGGCGTTTCGGTATTCACGCTTCGCTATATCGGCACCTGCGGGTACGATAAAACCGTGTCCAACGCGTTTCGCGTGGCGGCAACGACGACCACCGCGCCCGATTCCGAGCTTATAACGGCAAGCACGGAAATGCTTATCCACCGCATAAAAGCGATTCGCTTCGCGGTCGGCTATGCGGGCAAGCTTTCCGAAGCCGAAGGAAGCGCGCTCGAAGCGCTTGCCGCTCGTATCGAAGGCTTGGGCAAGAGCGGCGATTTCATAGCCTTCTCCGCCGAGCTCGGCACCGTTTGCGCGGATGTCGAATCGGATACCGCATTAACGGCAACGGTAAAGGAAGCACTGCTTAATGAGCTTAACTATATAATAGGCTTGAAATAATTCGATATAACAAAAAACACCGCTTTTTTGGCGGTGTTTTTTTGACCTAAACTTTTTCTTTTGGTTTTGTGTGATAGAAAGAAGGTCGCTATTGACTTTGGTGAAAATATTTACTATAATGTGGAAAAAGCAGATGTTTTGCTGCGAAAGGGAGAGTATTTTCAATGGCAAGATACGACAGGGAATTTTTAGTTCCTTATTTGAAAGATGTATGCGCTCTGCAGTTACTTGAATCTGAATTAAGCGATCGTATTCAGAAATATGACAAAGAGTATGATTATTTAACAGAAAGAGTAGAGAACCGCGAACCGCCCAAAAATCCGGAGCTGGAAAGCAACGGCGCTGCAATGTTTTTCTTGATTTTTGGTTTATTATGTTTTGGCTTAGCTTTACTGATCAGCCGTTTGG
>JAZTXJ010000067.1:0-14446 GCA_045636285.1 Eubacteriales bacterium | reverse complement strand
AAATATGATATAAATAGAAAAGTTAGTTATGAAGGCGAGCCTATCAAGCAAAAGTGGAATGGAATTGCTCAACATGTTTCTGGGTTTATTTTAGCAGGTACAGATAATATTGTTTTAACACTGTTTTCTACGCTTTCGAATGTTTCGATATATTCGGCTTATCATTTGGTTATACATGGTGTTTATCAATTGCATCGTTCCTCTATGTCGGGCTTACACTCATTGGTCGGTGAATTGTGGGCTAAACAAGACTTAAATAAATTGAAACGTATTTTTGGTGTAATTGAAGTGTTAATTCATTTTTCCACAGTGTTTTTGTTTACTTGTACGGGGGTTTTAATTGTTCCTTTTGTGCGTGTTTATACGGTTGGAGTTACAGACGCTGATTATATACAACCGCTATTTGCTGTGCTGATTGTATTAGCATATGCTTTTGCAAGTTTAAAGACGGCATATAGTCTTTTGGTTTTTGCAAGTGGTCATTATAAGCAGACCCAGAAGTGTCACATTGTTTCTGCGACTTTAAACTTAGTTATTTCCGTTTCTACAGTTTATTTATTTGGCTTGATTGGCGTTGCTATTGGCACATTGGTTGCAATGGGATACCAGATGATTTGGATGGCGTATTATAATTCTAAAAATTTGTTAAAATGGCCTTTTTCGAGTTTTTTAAAACAAATTTTTGTAGATGCTATAACCGTTTTAATGGCGGTTTGGGCTACCTCTTGGATAAAGCTGGGTGCTATTAATTATTTAGGATGGTTGGTGATGGCTGTGAAGGTTGCCCCCATTGTCTTCTTAACTGTGGCGATAATGATATTTATATTTTATCGCGAAAAAACGCTTTATATATGTAAGCACATAATGCGTAGAAAATAATATGCATATTGAGGTAAGATATGTTAATTAAAAGTAAAGCATTAAACAATAGAACAATCCTCATCACTGGTGCTGCCGGATTTATTGGTGCTAATTTAGTAAAAAAACTTTTTGAAACGATGGATAACATTATTGTTGTCGGTCTTGATAATATGAACAATTATTATGACGTATCACTTAAGAAATATCGTTTGTGTCAAATAGAGAAGTCGTTTAGGCAGAACAAAAACGCGGATTGGGTATTTGTTCATGGTAGCATCGCCGATAAAGCTCTTGTTGATTCGCTTTTTGAGCAGTATCACTTTGATATCGTTGTGAATCTTGCCGCACAAGCGGGCGTCAGATATTCCATAGATCACCCTGATGTTTATATGGAGTCGAACATAATTGGCTTTTACAACATTCTGGAAGCTTGCCGACATTATCCCGTGGAGCATTTGGTGTATGCTTCCAGCTCCAGTGTATACGGAAGTAACTCTAAGATACCATATTCTACCGATGACAAGGTGGAGAACCCCGTCAGCCTTTATGCTGCTACAAAAAAGAGTAACGAGTTGATGGCACACGCCTACTCAAAACTTTACAATATTCCCTCTACAGGCTTGCGCTTTTTTACAGTTTATGGTCCGGCAGGGCGTCCGGATATGGCGTATTTCGGCTTCACAAATAAGTTGTTGCGCGGTGAGACTATCGAGATCTTCAACTACGGCAACTGCAAGCGTGACTTTACTTACGTTGATGACATCGTTGAAGGTGTTTTTCGCGTTATGCAAGCACCTCCCCAAAAACAGATCGGCGAGGACGGACTTCCGATCCCCCCCTACAAGGTATACAACATCGGAAATAATGCACCTGAAAATCTACTTGATTTTGTGAACATTCTCGGAGAAGAACTGATTGCGGCAGGCGTTTTGCCGTCGGATTTCGATATCGGCGCACACAGCAAGCTCGTGCCGATGCAGGCGGGAGATGTTCCTGTTACCTATGCGGATGTAACGCCACTTGAAAGAGATTTTGGCTTCAAGCCTTCCACAACATTACGCGAAGGACTTAGAGCGTTTGCGAAATGGTATAAAGAATATTATGTAGATCGAGAAAACTAATAACATAGCGAGGATAAAGATGAAAATAGCGGTAGCGGGTACGGGCTATGTTGGATTATCTTTGGCTGTTCTTCTTGCTCAAAAACACGAAGTTACTGCTGTTGATATTGTTCCGGAGAAGGTCGAAAAAATCAATCGACGTGTCAGCCCAATAAAAGACGAATATATTGAAAAATTTTTTTCTGAAAAGAATTTAAATCTTCGCGCAACATTGAATGCAGTAGAAGCGTACAGCGAAGCAGAATACGTTATTGTAGCAACGCCAACCAACTATGACAGCCAACAAAATTATTTTGATACATCTGCAGTAGAGTCCGTTATAGAAGCTGTTGAGAAATCTAATTCCGACGCGATAATCGTGATAAAATCCACGATTCCGGTAGGATTTACGGAAAAGATCAGAGAAAAAACAGGCAACAAAAGAATTATATTCAGCCCTGAATTTCTCCGTGAATCAAAGGCTTTATACGATAATTTGTATCCCAGCAGAATTATTGTCGGCACTGACAAGTCAGATCCGATGCTTACTCTTGCGGCTGAAAAATTTGCATTAGCATTGAGAGGGTGCGCGCTCAAAGAAAATATTGATACCCTTATTATGGGATTTACCGAGGCCGAAGCAGTCAAACTGTTTGCTAATACATATTTGGCATTAAGGGTGAGTTATTTTAATGAGCTTGATACCTATGCTGAAATAAAGGGACTTGATACGAAAGCGATCATAGAAGGAGTGTGCCTTGATCCAAGGATCGGAAGCCATTATAATAATCCGTCATTCGGTTACGGTGGTTACTGCCTGCCCAAAGATACAAAGCAACTTTTGGCTAACTATAATGATGTTCCGCAAAATTTGATCGAAGCAATTGTAGAATCCAATCGCACAAGAAAGGATTTTATTGCAAGTCGTGTACTTGAAAAAGCAGACTATTATTCTGAAAACGGTCAATGGGATTCTAAAATTGAAAAAGAAGTAGTTATTGGTGTATATCGACTGACAATGAAATCAAATTCCGATAATTTCAGACAAAGCTCTATTCAGGGCATTATGAAGCGAATTAAGGCAAAGGGTGCAAGAGTTATCATCTTTGAGCCTACTTTGTCCGACGGCGAAAGATTCTTTGGAAGTGAAATAGTAAATGATTTGAAAAAATTCAAAGCATTGAGCAAGGTTATTCTTGCTAATAGATATGATAACAATTTAGATGATGTGGTGGAAAAAGTATATACCCGTGATATTTTTGAAAGAGATTGAATTGTCCGATAATGCATTAAAATTAAAAACAAAGAGAGGAATAGCCGATGAAAAATCAGGAAAATAAATCATTGCGAAGACAGCTTACGCCGATGCACATTTGGGCTCTTGCGTTTGGCTGTATCATCGGATGGGGATCTTTCGTCAATCCCGGCAAAAAATTTTTGCCTAACTCCGGCGTCGCAGGAACTGCAATTGCAATGGCGCTTGGTGCCATTGTTATGATTATTATTGCTTTCGGTTATGCATATATGATTCCGAAATACCCGAAGGCTGGAG
The DNA here is from genome assembly GCA_045636285.1 of Eubacteriales bacterium. Lineage (GTDB taxonomy): Bacteria > Bacillota > Clostridia > Oscillospirales > CAG-382 > Coliplasma. The sequence continues at coordinate 10,933 of JAZTXJ010000067.1, read as the reverse complement.
GGGAATTTACTTTCTCGAAAGAATGCTTTGGCAAAAATGCCGCGTTTCTGTGCGGATGGTTTTTGATTGCAGCGTATCTTACAAATGTCCCGATGAATTCAACTGCAATCGGTCTTATTGTAGATGGTCTTGATGGTAATGCAAACATTTTGAAATTTGGATTTCATTACGCAATAGCAGGATTTGATATATATTTTGGTGAAATGGTATTTGCTATGGCGATCTTGCTTTTGTTTGCTGTTGTGAATTTGTTGGGGGTAAAAAAAGCAGCTATCGTTCAAACCATATTGTCGGGTTTGCTTGTTGTTTCGGTATTCGTGCTTGCTGTGTCTGCATTGATCAGCGGTAAAGCACATGGGGTGAATATGGCACCGATTTGGGGCTTTGATAAAAGCGCGGCTATGGCTGCGGGCGCCACTACCGAAAATATATCTGATTTTGCAAAAGGCGGTACAACGGGAATTATCTCGGCGATTTTGGCCACCTTTGCAATCGCGCCTTGGGCATACGTGGGTTTCGACACCATTCCGCAAGCAGCGGAAGAATTTAAGTTTTCCTATAAAAAAGTCATCGGCATTATGGTAATTGCAATACTGTTCGGATGCTTTGTTTATACGACCAATAACACCGTTGCGGCTGCCGCCTTGGAAAATTGGCCCGATAGAGTAATGGCGGGTGAATGGGTCTTGCTCGTCGCCGCGGAGGAAATGCTTGGTACATTCGGAAAAGTTCTGATTGGAACTGCGGTTTCGTGCGCGGTCCTTTCTGGTATTATGGGATTTTATCTTGCGTCCTCTCGTTTGATGTATTCGATGGCAAAGGACGGGTATTTGCCTGCGATTTTCAGAAAGATTGATGGTAAGTATGGTTCTCCAAAAAATGCGATAATATTTTGCTTTATGATTTCTTTGTCGGGTCCGATACTCGGAAGAGAAGCACTTGGATGGTTTGTGGATATGTCTGCAATTGGTGCTTCAATGGGATTTTTCTTTACAAGTGCTTCTGCGTTGAAGAAAATGAAATTGGACAAAGATGGAAACTTGCGTTTGAAAACGATGGCGACATTGGGTGTGTTTTTTTCTGTAATTTTTATGATTCTTCAGCTTGTGCCTATTCCGGGGTTGGACGGAGTTCATTTTGGGAAAGAATCATACCTGATGCTGTTGGCGTGGGTAGTGATAGGCGCAATATTTTACTTGCTCAAAAAGACAAAGATAGTAAAAGAATCGGAATAGAAGATGTGTTATATATGAATGGTGCGAATAGTAGATTCTGCTTTGCTTTTTCGCGAGTTCTCGGAACAGAAACAGGAACATAGAAGAGGGACAACAAGATAAAATAAACAAAAAGCAAACTTCGATGAAACCGATCAACTGTTTCATCCGCAATTAATACCGCACGATTATACCGATGAAAACGTTTCCACGAAGGTTGTGAAAATAATTCAAAGCTATACGGGAATCGTCAATAAGATGGTATGGCGTAAAGACAGATAATGAATTAAACAAAACCGACAGATTTTTCCTGTCGGTTTTTGTGCTAAATACGAGGTTTTTATTTTCTAAAACTATTGCTTTTTCAATATGTTTGTGATAAAATCTATACGAATATGGATACGTGTTTGTGTTTTTGCGTGTCAGAAGCGAAAATATAGAGTGTACCAAGGAGAATTTGATGGAATCCAATAAGATTGAAAAAGCACAAATTAATAAAGAATACTATACAATAGACGTTATGCAGATTCTTAAAGCTTTGTGGCACAGAGCTTGGGCAATTTTGCTGGTTGCGATCATTTTGGGCGGCGCCGCATTTTCCTATGCCTCCTTCTGTATCGCACCGCGCTACTCCTCGTCTATTATGCTTTACGTAAACAACGGCGGTGTTACGGTCAACGGCTTCAGTATAAGCACCTCGCAAATTTCTGCGGCTCAGAGTCTTGTAAAGACCTATACCGAAATACTCACTAACCGTACAACGCTCGAGCGCGTTATCGATAAAGCAGACGTTTCATATACCTATCGTGAGCTTTCGGGTATGATAAAAGCGGCGCCCTCGAACGAAACCGAAATCATGAAGGTGACAGTAACCTCGACCGATCCCTACGAAGCGGCTAAAATAGCCAACTGCATCGCAGAGGTATTGCCCGAACGAATTGCCGAAATTATTGAAAATTCCTCGATGGAGGTAGTCGACTCTGCCGTGCCCGAGCTTCAAAAGGTTTCTCCGAGCATCACCAAATATACCGCACTTGGTTTATTGCTCGGCGGCTTAATTGCGGCGGCACTTATTGCCATAAAAGCGATAATGGACGATACCATTCACGACGAGGATTACATTCTCAATAACTATAAGTATCCCATACTTGCAAAGGTTCCCGATCTGCTCGGGGCAAGCAACAAGCGTTACGGTTACAGTTATAAGCGCTACGGCTATTATTACGGCAGCCACCGTCACCAAAACGATAAAAGCGAAAACAATGAGGAGGCGTGATTGAATGAGCAACAAAAACAATAAATCAACGTCGTCTCCCAAGTCGAACTCCCAAAAAACACTTCATAAAAACCTCGAATTCACTGCAACAGAGCAATATAAGCTTTTAAGAGCTAACCTCAACTTTACCATCCCTGCGGGCATAAAGTGCCCCATAGTCGGCGTTACCAGCTCGATGAGAGGTGAGGGTAAATCCACCACTGCGATCAACCTTTCCTACGTTCTCGCAGAAAGCGGTAAGAGAGTATTGCTTATCGACGGCGACCTTCGTATACCCAGTATTGCGAAAAAAATGGGTATTAAGAGCACCCCCGGTCTTACCAATCTTCTTATGGGATATGAAACCCAGAAATTCGGTGATTTCAAATCCACCGTTAACGAAAATTGGTATATAATGCCCTCGGGTGATATACCCCCCAACCCGTCCGAGCTTCTCGGCTCGCACCGAATGGAGCTTGCGCTCAAGACGCTTTCCGAAAACTTCGATTATATAATCCTCGACCTTCCCCCCGTGAACCTCGTTTCCGACGCACTCGCGGTTGCACCCTATATAACGGGTATGGTGGTGGTAATCCGTCAGGACTATACCGAAAAGAAGGAGCTTGATCACTGCATACGTCAGCTCAAGCTTTCGAACGTTAAGGTTCTCGGCTGTGTTTTGAACGAAACCAAAACCGGCGGCAAGTATTACAGCAAATACAGATACAGAAGATACTATAAGTATTATAAGTACTATTCTTCCGATTCTAAGCACCACAACATAGATATGGAATAGCCTATGATTGATTTTCACAGTCATATTCTGCCGTGTGTTGATGACGGAAGCAAAAGCTTGGAGGAAAGCCGTGCGTTGCTCGGAATGCTTGCTTCGCAAGGCGTAGAAACTATCGTTTCCACCTCGCATTTCTATCCCGATCACGAACCACCTAAGAGCTTTTTAAAACGCCGCGATGAATCGTATGAAAAGCTTTGCGATTCCTTGGGTGAAAATAAACCCGAAATATTGCTCGGTGCAGAGGTTAAGTTTTATGACGGAATAAGCCGTATGGAAGAGCTTCCCTTGCTCCGTATCGCAAACACAAAGCTTCTTTTGCTCGAAATGCCGTTTTCGCACTGGACGAAATATACGTTGAACGAGCTTCGTGAGCTTTCCTGCCTCGATGAAACCGTTATCGTTCTTGCACATATCGAACGTTATCTGAATATGCAGGAACGCGGCTTGCTCGATTTTCTTCGCAGTAACGGAATATTGATTCAGGTAAACGCGAGCTTCTTTACGAATATTTTAACGCGCCGAAAGGCCTTTAAGCTTCTCGAAGCGGGCATGATCGATTTTATCGGATCGGATTGCCATAACCTAAAATACCGCCCTCCGCTTATCGGCGAAGCCTGCGGTGTTATAAAAAACAAATTCGGCGAAGAATTCCTTTTGGGCTTCACCGAATACACAAAAGAACTTTTAGAAACAAATATTTTGAAATAACCTATAAAACAGAATCTTTATCGCAGAAAGGATCTATATTATGAAAAAGATTTTAGTCTTTCTTCTTACCGTTGCAATGCTCGCTACGTTGGGCGTAACCGCATTCGCAGAACCCGGCAATTTCCTTAACAGCCCCTCGAAGAACAAAGCTCCCGAGCTTATCGAAGGCGAAAACGCAAGCCACGAATGTACCGCAGAGTTGATCATCACTCCTTATGCGGACCGCCATACTCTCAGCGATGAGAAAAAAGCGGAAATTGAAAAAGCATACGATATGATTGTTAAAACCGAAGATCTTACTACCTTTAACGATGATTTCGCAAAGCTCGTTTCCGATAAAAACATTCCTTCCGACAACCTCGCTGTAAGCGATCTCTTCGATGTCAGTTATTATTCGTGTGAACAGCACAGCGACCACGGCGCATTCAAGATTACTCTTAAAGCGGAAACTCTTGAAGGCTTTGTTGCGCTCCTCCATATGCGTGACGGAGAATGGGTGCTCGTAGATAACGCTGTTGCAGACGGCGATCTTCTTACCTTCACCGTAACCGATCTTTCTCCCTTTGCAATCGTAGTAGACAGCAACCCTCCCCAGACCGGCGATAACTTCAACTGGTGGATCTATGTTGCTCTTATGGTGGTTTCCGCGGCATCTCTCTGTGTTGTGGGCTACAAGCTCAAAAAGTGCGAAGACTAATATAGGTTTTTCGTTATGAGTAAAATGGATAGTAGAACAAAAAGAAAATATCTGCGCTACGCGGCAATAGTTCTCGTTGTGGTGTTTTGTCTGTCTGCCGTTTTGCTCGTACTTTCGCTTTGGGAAAGCAGCAATAGCAGATACGGCAACGAATATTCCGATTATCTCGAAAATACGCTTGAATATAACGGCGAAGAATACTTCCCGCGCGAAGATATTGAGGTCGTCCTTGTCATAGGTCTTGATAAGCTTATCGAAACCGCCGTAAGCGATGCTTACAATAACGATAAAAGCGCCGATTTCTTGCTCCTGCTTGCATTCGATAATACGAATAATACCTGCAAGGGCATACAAATCAACCGCGATACTATCGTGGAAATGAACCGTCTCGGCGTTGCGGGCGATAAAATAGGAACGATCGAACAGCAAATTGCGCTTTCGCATACTTACGGCAACGGAAAAGAGGTCAGCTGTCGCAATACGGTAGATGCCGTTTCCAAGCTTATGTTCGGTGTAAAGATACATCACTATGTTTCTCTTACTATGGAAGCGGTTCCTATTTATAACGATCTCGTCGGCGGTGTAACGCTTACCGTTATCGAAGACCTCACCTCGCTCGACAGCGCATTGGTGAAGGGAACAGAGGTTACGCTTAGCGGAAAACAAGCGCTCGATTACGTTCGCGGAAGATACGGGCTTGATGATCCTACCAATATCAACAGAATGGTTCGTCAGCGTCAATATCTCGAAGCACTTTACGGCCGGTCGAAGAAGGCGGCGAAGGATAACAAAAAATTCTCGCTCGATGCCGCTACTAAACTTGCCGATTATATCGTTTCCGACTGCACGATAAACCAAATGCAAACTCTTTTCGATAAATTTTCGACCTATAACTTCGGCGGAATCACCGAGCTTGAAGGCGAATCTGTTGTCGGAGAAAAGTATATGGAATTCTATCCCAATGAAGAAGCAATGAAAAAAACGGTTATAGATCTGTTTTATAAAAAAGAAGATTAAAATATAATTTTCACCAACGCTTACCGCTTTTTGCGGAAAGCGTTGTTTTTTTATCGGTAAGATTGGTGGAAAACAGCGCCCGTATATCTCTTGACCGCGCCGTTTTGTTGTGTTATAATGTAGAATAATAAAGAATGGGGGAGTATTATGGCGACACAGCAGGAAATGCAAATATTCGAATATATCTGCACATCTCTGAAAGAAGCAAATATAAAGTTTACAAGAGACGAACGCGTGCTTTTTGCACATTGCCGCCAAAACGGCGAAGCGTTTCCCGTAAGCTGTATTTTTACGGTTAATACGACTTTCGAGTGTATTCAATTACTTTCGGTTTTTGCAGGTTGTTTTTCGCGCAACCGTGTCGAAGAGCTCGCTATCGCCGCAAACGCATATAACTACCGTGCGGTACAAGGCAGAATAGACGTTGATATTTTTTCTCCCACACTGCGCTTCCGTAACGTTGCAACATATAAGGAACGCGAAATAACGAAAGAATTTGTAGAACAGTTTATAGACTATTCGATTACCACCTTGCTCTTGCTTGATCAAAAGTTCAAAGCTCTTGCAAAAGGAGAAATCGAGCTTTCCGACCTGGTAACCGAATTCGGATCGGGAGGTGCGGCGTAATGGACGAAAACGATCTCAAGCTTGCCGCCAATAATGCGTACGACGTTGTCGTAAAAGCACTTTCTCTCACCCCGTATCATGTTTTGCTCAAGCAACGCAATAAGCTTCTTTTTAATTGCAGATTAAAAGAGGATATTATGCCTTGCTCGCTTTATGTAGCGATCGAGGAAACCCGCCAGCGCGTTAGGGCGGTGTGCTACGTTCCGTTCAGGTTTAGTGAGGATATGTATATTGATGGCTGTAAGGCAACGAGCTTTATTAATCTGAACCTGCCCAATGGTGCGTTTTGTCTGGATGTCACGAACGGATATCTGTCCTTTGTAATTTCCGAATCCTATAACAATTCTCCGCTTACCGTTCAAAACGTGGTCGAAATGATAAACCTGCTTGCCGCAATCGTGCAAAGGAATAAAAACAAATTTGAACTGCTTGCACGCGGAAGTATTACCATTGAAGAGTTTTTCAAGCTCCAATAATCTCATATAGGAGAACTTATGACTTATATTGAATTTTTTGATAAAAACGCGGCAGAAAACGTTTGCGCCTGCCTTGCGAATATGCCCGAACGCGTAGTGTTTATCGGTAACGATCAAAAGCAGATGAAAAAGCATATCGATAAATACCGCGCTATGTTTGAAGCCAGAGGACATAATATCGAATTCGTCTGGTACGGAGTAAATCAGTATAAGCTCGCAAAGATTGTCGAAATACTTTGTAAGGTTGTCGAAACCTACGAAGATTGCGTTTTCGGACTTACCGGCGGCGGAGAGCTTTATCTGGTTGCAATGGGTATAGTCTGCGAGCGCTATAAGGATAAAAAAATCCAGATGCACCGCTTTAATCTCCGCAACAATATGGTATATGACTGCGATCAGGACGGCACAACCATGTTCGAGGGCGCAATCCCGAAAATGACGGTTGCGGAAAACATACGCATTTACGGTGGCGAGGTTGTCGGCTCCGAAATCAAATCCGACGGCACGTTCGATTGGGATCTTACTCCCGAATTCAAGCAGGATATTCTCGATATGTGGAATATCTGCCGCGTGAAGCCTCGTTCGTGGAATGCGCAGATCGGCGCGTTTGCCGCGCTTGCTTCCGTGGGCACCGCTTCCGAGGACGGACTTACCGTAAGTGCGACAAGAAAACAGCTCGATATATATTATCAGAAGAACGATATGAAATCGGTCTACAAGCAGGATATTATTGCGGCACTTCTCGAAAAAGGGCTTATTCTCGAGCATGCAGAACGTAGCGGCAGACTGTATATCACCTTCAAAAACGAGCAGGTCAAGCGTTGCCTTATAAAAGCGGGACAGGCTCTCGAAATGAAGCTCTACCTCACCGCGCTCGAAGCCTGCGATGAAAAAGGCGAGATCGTATATAACGACGTCGTTAACGGTGTATATATCGATTGGGACGGAAAAATACATACCGAAAAGGGAAGTCACGATACCGAAAACGAAATAGATATTCTTATGATGCACGGTATCGTTCCGGTTTTCGTTTCCTGCAAAAACGGAAAAATCGAAACCGAGGAGCTCTATAAGCTCAGCTCGGTTGCCGAACGCTTTGGCGGCAGTTATGCGAAAAAGGTGCTTGTCGCGGCATCGTTGGGCCACACCAAGAGCGATAACGCTCTCCGCCAGAGAGCGCTCGATATGAATATCCGTATCGTAGACGATATAACGAAGCTGAGCGATGAAGCGCTCTCGTCGATCGTTTCGAGCTTCTGGCATTCGAACTGATTTTATTTACTTTTTATAAAGGAGAATATTTATGCTTTGGACGGTTTGCTTTGCATTTGCAACGCTTCTTGTTTTGACCGCTCTGATCTTTTCATTAAAATCACTTTCAAAGCGAAAATCGAACAAGCGTATAAAACCGCTTAAACTGCTCACTCCCATTTGCTTTATAGCGGCAATTTTCCTTATGTTTCCGGCTTTTCTCGCCGAGCATAGCGGTGAAACCGCAGATATTGTAAAGGCTTTCGTGCTTTCGGTAAGAAAGGCGATAAGGCTTATCGGTGCAGACGAAATCTATCAAACCGTATTTAAATATATCTCCTCCGCGCCCGAATATTTAAGAGATGCTTATCAGGTGCTTGTCATCGTTTTGCAGTTCTTCACACCTCTGTTTTCCTTTGGCTTGGTGCTTTCGTTTTTCAAAAACGCGGTTGCGTATATCCGATACACGCTTTCCTATTTCCGCGATACGTACGTTTTTGCCGAGCTTAACGAAAAATCCTACGCTCTCGCAGAGGATGTTTTGAATAACCATAAAACCGCGCGGGTTGTATTTGCCGACGTTTCCGAAAAGGAAAACGCCGAAACCGCAGACCTTGTTTGGAAAGCCCGCGCGCTCGGCGCCATACTTTTTAAAAAGGATATAACCTCTGTTAATTTCGGATTTCACAGCAAAAAACGCAATATAAGCTTTTTTGCTATGGATTACGATGAAATGAATAACGTAGAGCATTCGTTAAAGCTCATATCTGCCTATAATACGAGAGCCAACACTCATATGTATATTTTCTCAACAGGCGTCGAAAGCGAGCTTCTTATTGCGGGTAAAGAAAAGGGCGCAATGAAGGTTCGCCGTATCGATGAGGTGCGTTCGCTTATTTCCAATTTCCTTTACGAAAACGGAGAATGTATATTCGAAAGCGCGGAACAAACAAAAGATGGAACCAAGAACATATCCGCCGTTATAGTCGGTATGGGCAAGCGCGGCACCGAAATGCTTAAAGCGCTTACCTGGTACTGCCAAATGGACGGATACCGTATAAAAATCAACGCTTTTGACCGCGATCCCTTGGCGAAAGAGCGCTTTTCGGCGCTTTGCCCCGAGCTTATGTCGCCTCGCTATAACGGCGTTTCGGTTAAAGGTGAAGCCGAATACAGTATAACCGTGCATCCGAAATCGGAAGTGAACACAAAAAGCTTTGCCGATGATTTTTCCGCAATCGACGATGCTACGTATGTTTTCGTTTCTCTCGGCTCCGATGAACTGAATATCAAAACCGCCGTGACTTTGCGTATGCTCTCCGAGCGTATGGGCAGAAAGCCGATTATCAATGCTGTTTTAAGCAGTAGCGAAGCAAAGCCCGCTCTCGAATCTGCCGTGAACAGCGCGGGACAGGCGTATAATATCAAATTTATCGGCGATACCGCGTCGTTCTATTCCGAAAGGGTTATAATCGATTCCGATGCAGAGGACGATGCCTTTTCGCGTCATTGTGCATACTGCGGCGGCGATAAGGATAAAGAAGAAGACTTCTGGCGCTATGAATACTGTTACCGCTCTTCTATGGCGTCGGCTATTCATGCCGTTGCGAGAATAAAATGCGGTATAGCGGGCGCAGGCAAGAGGGAAGACGAGCTTTCGAAAGACGAAAGAGAAACGATCGAAACCCTCGAGCATCGCCGCTGGAACGCATATATGCGCGCAGAGGGCTACGTGTATAGCGGCTCTCCCAAAAAAGCAAGCCGTAACGATCTTGCAAAAATGCATAACAACCTCGTTGAATTCTCCGAGCTTTCCGATTCGGATAAGCGCAAGGATTCGCGTGTTGCATCAAACGTATAAGGAGTAATTAAAATGGAAAAGTATATAGTATTTGCGATATTTGGACTGCTTTCCTTTGCGGTTTCTCTGTATTCGCTCTATTATGCGTTGGTCGTATATAAAAGAAAAGAACGCGAAAACCACATTTTTTCGTCATTCCAGATCTACACGGGCGGAATATTTATCGCGGTTTTGCTTCTGTTCCTTCCGGTGTTCTACTATAATTACGATCTGTTCGGCGAATTCAGCTATGTTCGACCGTTGTTTATCGCAGTTCATAATTCTATAAGAGTTTTCATACTCGATGGCGATTTTGATACCGTATCAACCGCAATAGACGGTCTTAACGAATGGGTAAGAGTTCCTTTTTCGTTCTATGCTGCCGCGCTTTACGTTGCGGCGCCCGTGCTTACCTTCGGTAACCTTCTCTCCCTCTTTAAAAATTTAAGAGGCGAAGCGATGTTACGCATTCTCAAAAAACGTCCTATGTATATAATGTCCGAGCTTAACGTAGGCTCGATCGCAATGGCTGAAAGTATAATGCGCGAATGGAAAAAGCGCGTTATGGAATCGGATGAAAAACTGTCCAATAAAGAAAAGAAAGCCATAAAGCCGCTTATCGTATTTACCGACGTGTTTGAACAGAACGAAGAAGACGATTACGAGCTTCTCGTTAAAGCGCGCGAGATCGGTGCGATATGTCTTAAAAAGGATATTTCTCATCTTAATCTTTCCGAAAAAAGTAAGAAGATAGAAATATTCCTTATCGGAGAAAACGAATCAGAAAATATCGAGCATTCCATAAAGCTTACAGAAGCTTACCGAAACAGAAAAAACGTTTCGATATACGTATTTGCAACTTCTGCGGGCGCGGGCTATGTTATAGATTCGCTCGATAAGGGCAACAATACTCTTGACGATAAATTCGAAGAGTATATTATCAAAAATCCCCGCGGCTTGCTTTACGGCGACAGCTGGAAAAACGATGATATTCAGGTTGACGGCGGTTTTTATATAAGACGTATTAACTGCGTTGAAGCTCTCGTTAAAAA
>JAZTXJ010000066.1:0-12563 GCA_045636285.1 Eubacteriales bacterium | reverse complement strand
TCAAAATGATGTGATTTGAGGACATCACCAAGATTGGCTCGGTCTGCTTCAATAAGCTTTACACCTTGACTTTGAGGTTTTGTATTTCTGTTAAGAACGTAAACCTCGCAATTCTTTTTGACATAGTATTCCGCAACAAATCTGCTAACGAAAACCGTACCACCGGTTACCAAAATTCTTTTCATAAACGCACCTCTGACCTTTATAAATCAAGTCTATCATATCGCCCGTATAAACACAACCCTAATTTGAAATTTAAGCTTTTGCTTTCGCCAAACTCGCCCAACACGGCATTTAATAACCTTTGCGATAAATTATCCTGCGGTTTTTTCGAACTTGCAACGCGGGGGAGTTTGTGCTATAATATAATTGCGAAACGCAGGACAATGCAATGAAGGAGAACGAATATGTTGCACGCCTTATACGTTATGGTATCCATTCCTGAAGCGAAAATCGAAAACGTATTTGAAACCCCGATTATTTTGGGTGTATTTGATTCCAAAGAAGCCGCCCAAAACGCTTGGAAAGCAAGACCGTCTGATTTCAAGGATATAAAAGCAAAAACAGTGCACAAGTATTACGAAACGTTTTCGACAGAACGAGCTGATTTACCGCAGTTTATTTATATGTGGGCGACGTATCTCGTATATGGCTACTCGTCGGATGAAGAACCGCAGTTTGACTTTTTTCCTTATGCCGGCGGTTATTATGAAACGTATGACGATTATCTTGAAAAGAAAGCATATGTGAAGGCGCAAAATCCTATTTCGTGGAAAACGGTATGTGAAAAAAGCGACTTTGTTTTTTACGCATCGAACGAGGATATAATAGAAAAAATTGAAATCAATCGTTTGGTCAGAATCCCTGTGCAGCTTACCGAGAAAAGACCCTGAAGCGTCCGTTATACATAAATTTGCTCACAAACAAGACGTTGCGCCGCGGTAGATGGCGTTTAAACGCAGTTTTCATCACCGCCGAGGAGTGAAAATTTCCTCGGCGTGGTTTCGTTCGTATGCACGCGCTCCCTTATATCACGAGCGGCTATTGACATTTTTGCATACTCATGCTATGATTCCCGTATAAAATACAAAAACGGTGTTGCCTATGAAAATTTACGCAAATTTACATACTCACTCCACCCATTCCGACGGTCCGTACTCGCCCACGGAACTGGTTAAGGTCGCCAAGGCCGAGGGATATGGCGCACTCGCTATAACCGATCACGATACGGCAACGGCTTATCCCGAGCTGAAAAGAGCCTGTGAAGAAGAATGCATGGAGTGTATTTTCGGCGTGGAGTTTTCGGTACGCGAGCCGAAGCCTTATCACATTTTGGGCTTTGATTTCGATCCCGAATACCCCGCAATGAAAAAATACCTTGCCGAGATGGCGGCGCGCCAAACGGATAATACCAAAGGTTGCTTTGATTTGGCGGTGAAAAACGGCGGTATCGCAGGGATCACTTGGGACGAGGTTCTTGCGTTCAATCGCGGCATTGCTTGGCTTTGCAACAACCACGTTTTTAACGCGATGCTTGCCAAAGGGCTTGTAAAGCAAGAAAACTATATGGCTTGGTTCATAGAGAATTTTGAAGTTCAGAGAGGCTATTTTCCTCCCAGCTACGATTTTAAGCCGCTCCCCGAGCTTGTAGAGCTCATAAAAGCCGCCGGAGGCTTTGCCATTGTTGCACATCCCCACGGTTGTCTTGACGATATTGATGATCTAATGGCTCTTGGCATTGTAGGACTTGAAGTGTACCATCCCGATCTCACGGAGGACGAAAAAAAGCGCGCCCTTGAGATTGCCTTGGAAAAAGGACTCTTCATCGGCGGCGGAAGCGACCACAGTGGACTTTGCGGCGGCTATTACGGCTCCTACCCTTCGGAAGAAGAGCTGAAAAAATCTTGCCACTACATTCCTGCCCTTAGTGCCGGAACCTCAAAGGAATACTTCGAAGAGCTGAAAACGAGAAAACTGAGCAGATAATATAATCAAAACACCGCCGAGGATTTCTCGGCGGTATTTCTTTGTAGCACAAAAGCTTATAAGCACCTTGAGCTCGATACTCTAATCATACATACCGCGTATCACGTATCCGCTATCAGTCTTTTCGAGCTTTAAGGTATATTCAACGTTTTTCTTGCCGTGTGCGCCGAATAAATTGTATTCACAAGAAATTGTCATTCCGTCGCTGTCGGTGTAAGAAAGAACCAACCCCTGCGAGCCTACAGCATTTATGGTATTGTCGGTAACGATTAAGCTGATTACGCCGTCTGCTCCGCTTTCTGAAATAACAAGATAACTGTCTTTATCCCATTTGTCTATGTTTTTCTGTGTTGCCACAACACCTTGTATGGGTTTGCCCGAAACCGCATCGACGCAGGTGATTTTTACGTTATTATAAACCGTCTTTTGAATCGAGATGTGAGCCTCGTTATCCATAACGTTTATATATTTGCTTGTCGGACGGTATCCGCTTGCTGTTACAGTAACGTTTTTTCGCTCGGAGCCGCCGTCATAGGTTGCCAAAAGCGATTTGGTGGTTGCAACGCCGTTTGCATCGGTATAAGCTTCGTAATTACCGCTTGCGGCTTCAACGGTTACGCAGGCGTTATTAATCGGCTCGCCGGTTTCGGCATCGGTTACGTAAACCTTAAAATCCTTGTGGTTTTCTTCGACGTAGGAATAAATAGGATAACGTTTTCTTTTATAACCCTTGCCGTATTGATAAGTCCAATCTCCGCCCAAATATACCTCGCTAACCTTTACCGTCTTGTGATAATACCTGGGAGCGTATTTGTCGTTCCCCTCGAAATAGAAGGTATATTCGCCCTCCATCGCCTCGAATGCCGCTACGCCCTTGCTGTTGGTGTAGACGTAGTCGACCTTTTTGCCGTCCTTGGTGCAGATCCACACCTTTAAGCCCGATTGATTAATTATGGCGTAATCGCGGTAAGGATCAAGCGACATATCCGAATCTCTTATAACAACGAAAATCGGAGTAATCGGCGACTTTTCCTGCCGCGCGGTTGCATCGCTGATTTCGCTGGATTCCTTTAAAATTTCGGGAGTCTGGTGAGTTTTTTGAATGGGATTGCCGGGGGCAAGCACGTTTTTCGGTTCGTCATTCGATTCCTCTTTTGATTCTTCAGACTCACCCTTCGATTCTTCCTCCGACTCTATATCCGACTCATCTTGAGATACATCCTCGGCGCTGTCCTCGCTCGATTCTGTTGACGAGCTCGCATCCAAGCTTTCATTCAAATCGGACTCCTCGGAGCTATCTTCAGTTGAAGCATTCGACGATTCCTGAATATGCACCGCCGAGCTTTCGCTCAAAGCCGTTGACGATTCATTTGCTGTTTGCGAATTGCAAGCGCAAAGCAAGAATAATAAAACTAAAAACAGTGCGGTGATTCTTTTCATTTTTTGACCTTTCTTGTTACGGAACACGTGATTCTAAGTAGTATTGTTAGTTTCAAGATTAGTTGAAACTAACAATACCCTCTCTTATATAGTCGATTATAAAACCAAATTGTTAGGAAAGTGTGTTGAAAAAAATATCGGTGTTAATTAAAATATTCGTGATTTGATCGATACGTCTTTTAAATTCTCGTTGCGCGCCAAACGAGTGCGCTTCTCGCAGGGACGTCGGCAAACGCGCCGCAGGAAAACTCGCCGAGATCGACGTGGTTGACGCAGTCGCGGATTCGAACCTTGTCTGTGATCTCCCAGCCGCAATAATCCCAAGAAAGTATCATTTTCTTGGCGGTGTCGGTTTCATTGACAAGGCAAAACGCGATGTCGCCGTTGGCAAGCGGACGGGCGAGAATGAAATCGTTGTTGCTCATCGGGGGGAGGGTATACGCCTGAACGCCCAGATCGTCCTGATTTATCGCAATAAGCTCCTTGTTGAGCAAAATATTCGCAATTTCCGGAGTGGTCTTTCTGACGTCGTGGCCCATAAGCAGAGGCGCGGAAAGCATACACCAGATAGAGAAATGCGCGCTGTATTCGTTGAGAGTACAGCCGCCGCCGATCTGACCTACCCAGCCCTCGCCGTTAAGTCCGACGACCATCATATCAGGGTCGTTCCAACCGCAAGGGCCGGAATACGCGCCGACGGTAAGTGCGTTTTTCGCCACCTTGATTATCGATTCCCAGCTATCCTGAATATCGCCCGAAAGACGCCACATCGAAGCACCCGTTTGGCGCATCCATTGCGTAACGTGGGTGTGTCCGTAACAGCCCGAGAAGATGATATCTCTTCCGCTTTCGCGAAGCGCCTGCCCCATTCTTCTGAAAAGGTGAGAGGGGTCCTGCCCCGGTGCGACGTAGCCGAAATCGTATTTCAGCAGGTCCACGCCCCATTCGGCGAATTTCTTTGCGTCCTGACGCTCGTGTCCGAAGCTGCCCTCGCAATTCGCATAGGTGAGAACGCCTGCGCCTGCATAAAGTCCGTATTTGAATCCGCGCTCGTGCAGGTAATCGCCGATCGCCTTCATGCCCGAGGGGAAGCGTTCCTTCCAGGGCACGAGGTCGCCGTTTTCGTCGCGGCCTCTTTGAAGCCAGGCATCGTCGATAGAAACGATATTATAACCCGCCTCCAAAAATCCCATATCCTTCATAGCGTCAGCGGTTTCTTTGACCACGGTTTCGTTTATATGCTCCCAGCCGAAATAGTTCCAAGCGTTCCAGCCCATCGGCGGCTTTAATAAATGCATTGCCATAACTGACCTCTTTATATCGATATTTGTTTTATTTTATAACAACGAATTAACTTTGTCAACAAAAAGGCAGAAAATGGATTAATACGGTGCTTGTGTTTTATACTATTGCGTTTCGCGGCAGGGCGTGGTATAATACGGCAAAAGGTGAGCAAAGAGGTGCTTTATGGATTACAAAAAGCCGTTAAAATATCATTATAAGGCAAAGGGCGGATGGATGAACGACCCGAACGGTTTAGTTTATTTCAACGGCTATTACCACGTTTTTTATCAGCACGCTCCGCATCACAGCGTTCCGTGGCAGGAGCCGATGCATTGGGGCCACGCGCGCACGAAGGATTTTATCGAATGGGAGGAGCTTCCCGTTGCGCTGACTCCGAGCGAGCCTTACGACAGGAGCGGATGCTGGTCGGGAACGGCGATTGTCAAGGACGGAAGGCTTTATCTTTTTTATACGGGCATCACGGCTGTGTCTGTTATCGCGGTTGCGGTTTCGGACGACGGTGTTAATTTCGAAAAATACGAACAAAATCCCGTAATTGCGACCTATCCCGAGGAGGGTGGACCCGATTTCCGCGACCCCGCGGTCTGCTGTATCGACGGCGTTTACTATTGCGTCGTTGCTTCGGGGCACCCCGATACGCAAACGGCGCGATTACTGTTGTACCGTAGCGAAAACCTGCTTGATTGGGAATTCCAATCGGTTTTGGCGGAGTGGAGCTCTGCGAAATACGCCGAATGTCCCTCTATCGTTTCGCTTGGCGGAAAGGAATGCCTGCTGGCGACCTCGGTCTGCAATTTGGACGAAACGCACTTTTTCCAGATAATGAAGGGCAGCTTGGAGGACGGAGTATTCCGTTGCGAGCTTTCCGACCGCTTCGATAAAGGCCCCGACCAATATGCAGGGCAGATGTTTGCGGGCGCGGACGGCACGCCGCTTCTTATTACGTGGATTCCGGGGTGGAAGTTTGCGCGTTTCAGAGAGGGGATAGACGTGGGCTGTTTGTCGGTCCCGCGTGAGATCACCGTGCGCGACGGGCGTATTTGCGGCAAGCCCGCAAAAGAGGTGGCACATCTGTTTAAAAGCGACGATCCCGCCGTTACAGTGACCGAGCAGGGCTTTGCGGTGGAACGCACCGAAAGACCGACGCTGGTTCACGAAGGCGAGGTGCGCGACCTGCAAATCCTGCGCGACGAATATATCGCGGAAATCTTTGTCAACGGCGGCGAAACGGTGTATTCGCTGTTGCTCTGCTGAACGGGCATTTGCGACGAAGACAGGCAAAGGCAAAAACATCTTTTAAGGACCGTTTTTGCATATACGGGCAAAGCGAAAAAACTGTTAAATTTGCACAAAACAGTGTTGATTATTCGGCAAAATTTGAAATTATTCGTATGGCGCATATTGACTTGTTTGTCGAAATATGATACTATGTTAAAAATATAGATAAATTATGTATAGCTGTTTAATAAAGATGATAAGGGGGATTTTCTTATGAAAAGAGCTTTGGCTTTTGCGCTGTGTTTGGTATTGCTGGCAGGCGCTTTAATTTTTGCCGCACCGTTGAAGGCGGAGGCGGAATCCCTTTATATTAAAAAAATAGTTTCGGTCGTATATGACGATTCGGGAAGTATGGTCGGTTCGAGCAACGCTAAATGGGCGTATGCCAGCTATGCAATGCAGACCTTTTGTGCGTTGCTGAACAGCGAGGACCAATTATACATAACGTATATGAGCGAGGTATACAATCCGGTAAATGCCACTAAAAAAATCGATCTTTCCGACGATAAAATACAAAGCTCGGTCGATTCGATAAGAAAGCATTTCGGCAGCTCGGGCACGCCTTACGAAGCGGTCGAGATTGCGAAGGAAAAGCTCAGAAACGTTAACGAAACCGACCCCTATACTCAATATTGGCTGGTTGTTATCACCGACGGCGTATTTGCCAGCTCCAGCGCAACGATAACCCAGCAGTATATGAACAACGATTTCGAAAGCTTTGTCGGCGAAACGATGGCGAACGGAACAAGACCGCAGGTTACCTATATGGCGATCGGCGACGACGTTATCGCGCCTGACGAAAACACCGAAAAGGGTATCTTTGTCGACACCGCAAGCCGAGCAGAGCAAATAACCGAATGCATGAAGGATATCGCAGACAAGATTTCGGGCAGAACGCGATTGGATGCTTCCGAAATCACTCAGGTTGATTCGAAAACCATACGCGTTCAGTCGGATATTCCCTTGCTCAACATTGCCGTGCTCGCACAGACGACGGGTGCCAAGCTTACGAAAGCAAAATACGAAGGCGGCGGAGATTTAACGGTAAAGCGAAGCGTTTCGGTTAAGTATCCCGAAAGCTCGGGTATGGCGACCGATAAAAATCTTTACGGCGGCGCGTTTCTTGTGAACGGCGGAGGCGACACGATCGATTCCGGCACGTATCTGCTTGAATTCGATTCAGATATTTCTGTCGACAGTCTGGTAATAATGTTCGAGCCCGCGCTGGAAATTCGAATCGTGGTCAGCTGTAACGGAGTTGAGCTGAAGGACATCAGCGAGCTCAATAATTGCAGAGCGGGAGATAAGATCTCCGTAAGCTATAAAATTTTCGAGGTCGGAACCGACAACGAAATCAGTCTGGATATACTTCCCAAGGGAAGCAGCTGCGAAATAACTCTTTCGGAAGACGGAAAGGTTGTGGAACGCGCAGACGGAAAGGATATGACGATCGAGGAGTTTGAGCTCGACGAGCTCGATACGCAAATCAAGGCAAGCGTAATCATTCCCGGATTCAATCCGATCGAATTTGTGTTTGACTTTTTGCCGCTCGAGCGCGCTCCCGATTATACCATAACCGCCGAATTTGCTTCCAACGTCCGCAGTGTGCATATCGATAATTTGTCCACCAACAAGGATTTGAGCGTAATATTCAAGGTATATGCGGACGGAGAGCTGCTCGACAACCCCTCGGACGTAAAGGCCTTGAACCCTCAAATTTCGCTTTCGCCTTCCGGCAACGACGGAACGACGGATATCGATAGCGAGGGCAGGATAATATTTACCCCCAACAGCTCGACGACGAATACGACGGATGCGTTTTTCGACGTTACGGTTACCTGTACGATAGGTACGGTGAGCGAATCTATAACCTATACCGTTCTTTTGGCGGAATACGTTGTTGTTCCGATACCGCCGCAGGATTCTATTGTAAAGACCGGCTTTTACGATAACGATATAGGCGCCTCGTTTTATATAACGAAGGACGGTGTGCGCTTGGGCAAGGCCGACGTGGGCGGTAATTTCGACGTATCTTTTGCCGAGGAATACGAAGGCTTGAAGGTACGAACCGAAATTCTGGACGACGGAACGATGGTTTGTATTCCTTATTCCGAAGAAGAACGCAAGCTGAACGTTTGGACGTGGCTTTGGAACTGGAAGTATTATTTCTTCGATCTTCCCAACGGAAATCTCGAGCTTACTCTTTCGCACAGATTGGGAACGGCATCTAACACTATTCCGATAGAGGGCGAAACTCAGAAGTATATGATACTTTGCGTATATGCGCCGATTGCTTTGGAAATTTTTATTCTTGCAGTTTTGATCTATTGGCTGTTGTGTATATGGTTAAAGCCCAAATTCCCCAAGGACGCGATGATATATATGGGCGATATTCATTATTCGCAAGCAGAGCAATGTCACAGAATAACCGGATTTGCAGGATACAGCGCGAAAAACCGCATAGGTTATCTGCTGAAGCCCAGCATGAAGGCGGAATCGGTGGTTGTCGGCACGCTCTGTGTTAAGCCCGAAACGAACGGCGATTTGATTTGCGATGAAGAGCTTCCGTGGCTTAATATAAGAAGCAACGAAATTATAATAAACACCGAAAGACACCCGCGTTTCCCCGCAAAGCCCAATTTCAGGGATCCCTCTGTCTTGCAGGACTACGTAGACAGATGCAGCTCGCTGTATATAGAAAAGATCGAGCTTTCGGGACGTATGAGAATCGAAACCGATAACACCTTGTCTGCAAGTGCAGATAAATACACCCTGATGCTCGGCCCCACCGGAATCAAAACCATTAAGGGCAACGACGTAATATATACGGGCAAAATAGTAATATACAGATATTAATTTATAAATAATTATTTGGAGGAGAAAAATGGCACAAACTCTTTTGATCGGTTTGGGCGGCACCGGAAGCCGTGTTGTAAATAATGTTGTTAAGGATTTAAAAGAACGCGGACGCGGAATCAACGACGGAAATATCGGCTGTGCGGTTTTGGATACCAACGTTAACGATAACGGTAAAATCGTGAGCACGCAGACGGGTGTTCCGGTTATCCCCACCAGCAAAAATATGACTATCGAAGAGTATTTGGATGTATACAATCATCTCGATCCTCTTACCTGGTGTCCCGATGGCCCTCCCTCCTTCTTGGAGCAGAGCATGCTCGACGGAGCTTCGCAGCTCAGACTCAAATCGCGTTTGGCGTTTATGGACGTTATGGAAGACGGCACCATAAAAAGACTCGAACGCATTATCAATCAGCTTCTTAACGGCAAGGATAACGCAAAATTGCGTATAATGGTCGTTTCCTCTCTTTCGGGCGGTACCGGTTCCGGTATGTTCATCCAGGTTGCACTCTGGTTGCGTAAATTCTTCAAGGAAGCAAAGGTCGATATAAGCATTCGCGGTATCTTCCTGTTGCCCGATATATTTGTTGAAACGGTACACGATATCGGCGGAGATATTACCGATAAGACCCGCCACTATGCAAACGCCTATGCGGCAATACGCGAGCTCAACGCGATTTCCAAATTGATCGCGGATCCCAGCTACGTTCCCGAAAAGCCTATCGTTATTCAGGGCTTGTTCGATAGTGAGAACCGCCCCGCAAAGCCTGTGTTTGACTTTGCGTTCTTCGTGGATTACCGCGGTGCGCGCGCAGGCACGCTTTCCGATATAAGAGATTACGAAAAGATCGTTGCACAGTTCGTTTATATGCAGCTTTATGCACCTATGGCGAGCGAGCTCTATTCCGAAGAGGACAACACCTTCCTTCGCTTCGTTAACTGCAAGGAACCGCTTTACGGCTCTTGCGGTACCGCAAAGGCGGTATATCCCTATAAGGATATTTTGGAATACTGTGCTTTGAGAGCAACCAAGGACGCTATCAATAACGGCTGGAAGAAGATCGATTACGAAATAGAAGGCTTGCTCCGTGAAGAGCGCGAAGCGGAAGAGGACGGAATTTATTCCGAAAAGAAGCTCGATCCGCGTCAGGAATACATAAAGCTTTTCGAACAGTATACTTCTGTGAGCGAAGAAAAGGCAGGCAAGGACCGCTTGTTTGTGGGTATCGCCAACGACGTTGTCGATATCAAGCGCAGAGCAACCGAGGACGGAATTATCGAAGAACGTACCGACAAGATAAAGAGCTTTATCAATGCGCTTAACAACTCTACCGAAGGTGATGGCGGCAAGATCGGCGCCGTTGTTACCGACGTAGGCGAGATCGATTCGATCACCGCGAATACGGCAAGCATGCTTTCTATCAAGGGAAGCAAGGAAGAAATCGCCAATAAGCTCAATCAGGCGGTTCAGAAGCATTTGAACAACGTTTCCTCTATTATCACAAACTTCGATGCGGTTGTCGAGGATAAGGCAAGAGAAATCGTACGCGTGGTCTTCCCCTACGATATGGGTGAGCTTAATAAAAACAATAAGGATACCGTTTTCGGTCTGCTTACCAACAAGGATAAGGACGGAAAGGTTACCTTCGTACATCCTGTTTCGGCAAGATATATGCTGTACAAGCTGTTGGCTTCGCTGAACAAGACGTTAAACAGCATCGATCTTGAGGATAACAGAGCACGCGCCGAAAGCGGCGACGAGGAAATCTTCGATAATCCCTCCACCAAGAGAATGAAGGAAAAATCCATTGCCGCATTCCTCGAAAGTCAGGCTCTCTTCCAATCCGATAAGAGCTTTATCGAAGCATTCGTTGCGAATTACACCAAATTCGTTCTTGCTCAAAAGGAAAGCTGCAGAACCTATGAGCTTAACAAGCTTACCGTGAGCGTATACAGACAGCTTATCGAACGCGTCGAGCTTCTTGCATCAAATCTCGAAAGATTCTTCAGAATGCTCGATGACGTTGTTAAAAAGGTTGAACGCGAATTGATCCGCAACGTCGATAAGAACACCAACGGCTCCGATAAGATACTGTTCGTATATGCGACCAAGGCGCACAAGGACGAAATTTACAATAAGGTAAAGGTTGATTTCGGCCGCGGAAGCGCAAAGGTCAGCGAAAGTGCCGTACGCACCGTATACGGAAAGCTTTGTGCGGAAAAGCGTCCCAACAATGCCGCTAACAAGGAATATAAAAACGTCGGCATAGGCGCAACCTTCTATAACGACGTAATGCAAACCTATATCGAGGAAATCGAAAAGCAGAACGATGAAATCGTCAACCTCGATCTCTATA
Organism: Eubacteriales bacterium; assembly: GCA_045636285.1. GTDB lineage: Bacteria > Bacillota > Clostridia > Oscillospirales > CAG-382 > Coliplasma. Next base: position 1,338 of record JAZTXJ010000066.1, on the reverse strand, counting down.
CCGCAATGTGCAAGGAATGCGATTTCGAATTGGGCGATACCGCTTCGACCGATGAATTCGGCAACGTTGTGGACAGAAGCGCATTCTACGATGCGAAATTCCAGAGCTACCGCGACAAGCTGCTCGACAAAGCGGCTCCGTTCCTTGTGTTCGACCGTCAGGTTCCCACAAAGGATTCTACCGTGACCGTAGCGGGCAAGCCTCCCGTAAGCCTTACCCCCGCTCTTTCCAAAACCTTCTGGGGCTTTAACGGTCAGCTCGCCGAAGCTTACGATAACCTCGGCACGGAATTGGGCGTAAACACCGACAGCCAGCAAAACGATAAGTACGAAAAGAACGAGCTGTATTGTTACAGCGCGACTTACGGCTTGAAGGCTTCGGATATTCCCGCATTCAACGAGCTTAAGAACGGCAACTATTATTATAGCTACCGCGTGATCCTCAATAAGATGATAAGAGATCTCGCAAGCGCCGAAGAGGGCAACACCTCTGCTTTGGTCAATACTCCTCACCTTGATAAGACCTGGCACGAAATTCTGCCCTATGCAAGCTCGGAAAAGCAGATCAACGAAGATCTCCGATTCTATCGCGCGTTCTGGTATGCGATCGCATACGGAAATCTTTCCGTCGATCCCGAAACGAGCGGATACAGAATCGAACGCGATATCGAAGACGGCTACGGCACAAAGCAGATCGAAATAGAAACGCTTAAATATCAGGGCAAGGTTATTAAAAAGACCGATATAGCCCAGCTTCTTTCCGCGCTTAAAGCCGATAGCGAATTTATGCTCGACGATATAGAGGAATTGGAAGCTATGTTCGATTCCGAGTGCAAGAATATGGGCACGACTTACGTCGGAACCGAAATTTACAGCGGATTGCTTTCGAAGAACGATAATCTGAATCCGATAGATATTATCGTTCGCTACGCTACCTCGCGTTCTCGCAACAAGGGCGTTACCCAAAAGCTTATTGCGTCGCTCGAATCTATCGCACGCGATCTTGCGAACAGCTTGGATATGAATCGAAGCGCCGAAAAGGCAGAAAAGGCAAAGGTCGAGCTTTGCTACAGAATTTACTCGACGACAAAGAGAACAAAGGACGTACAGACCGTATTTGCATCTTGGTACAAGGCCTTTGTTGAACATGGTTGGATTCGCAAATCTGAATAAATACCAATCTTTTATGCACGGAGGACGCCAAGCGTCCTTCGTGCATAGCAAAATATAGGAGCTGAAATTAATGCATACGTTTTTCGTAAATACAACTAATCGCAAGCTTGATACGTATGAAGAAATTCTCGAAATTCAGAAGGAAAATCGGGATTTTATCGCGCTT
>JAZTXJ010000065.1:0-7365 GCA_045636285.1 Eubacteriales bacterium | reverse complement strand
TCCTTTCGAGTTTTTTCATCAAGAAACGCGATTGCGTTCCTCGATAGCAGTATATGCAAGTCGCACAACCGCGTCCAATAATCGAAGAGGTCAAAAGAAATATTGACAAACAAAAAAAGATGTGGTATATTACGTTGTACGGCCTGTTAGTCAAGTGGTCAAGACGTCGCCCTCTCACGGCGAAGGCAGGGGTTCGACTCCCCTACGGGTCACCAAGACATAAAACCTCACATCGTGGGGTTTTATTTTTTGTCGTTGTAGATAGGGAGTCGAAGGGCGAGAAGTGAATGACAGTCCTGTGGACTGTCAGAGCTCGCCACCGCTCCGACCGCAGTCGGGCGACTCCCCTACGGGTCACCAAAGATAAAACCTCACATCGTGGGGTTTTATTTTATTGTCGATACAAAGGGGGAGTCGAAGGGCGAGAAGTGAATGACAGTCCGGTGGACTGTCAGAGCTCGCCACCGCTCCGACCGCAGTCGGGCGACTCCCCTACGGGTCACCAAATATAAAACCTCACATCGTGGGGTTTTATTTTTTTGTCGTTAGAAAAGGGGAGTCGAAGGGCGAGTAGTGAATGACAGTCCTGTGGACTGTCAGAGCTCGCCACCGCTCCGACCGCAGTCGGGCGACTCCCCTACGGGTTACCAAACGTAACAAATCCGGACTATTTCGTAAATCGAAATTGGTTCGGATTTGTTTTTTACTATAATTATTCGAATTGATACTTAAAATCACCGCCGAGAGCGCCCCAAACGGTTACTCTTGGCGGTTTTATTTTATCGTTGAATCATGACTTCACAATAGCAGTTTTTAGACGGCATTTCAAAATCACCATTTTTCTGTGCGTAAGCAACTATGGTAACGTATAAGTTCGAAAACATATTCTGACACATACGGTCAACATCATCACTTAAATGCTTTGGAAAAAGCTTTTTATAATCAGCGATAAAGCTTTCTGCAATCTTTGAATATTCAGGCATAAGCTCCGCAAAATTCTTTTCTACGATTGTGTCAAAAATTCTTTTTTGTTCTGCAGTAAAACACGGAACGGTTACAAAGAAACTGCCGTCATCTTTTTTGGTTATATATCCGTCTTTTATTGCATTAGCTACTGCATTTTTATCTTCGGAATATCCACTGTATATAATGTCTTCACAAGCATTGATATAAGTATCGAGCATCATCTTTCTGAAGTGAATACCGTTTATTCCAAACCAAGTTGTGTGAGAACAATTTCCTCGGCTACCACGGTTGGCAGAATATTGGCTACCGATTCTTGTTCTCGGATGCTTGCCTGTTTCAACGCTGCCTATGTAGTTCCACCAATATCCATCGTATTTTTGCTTAATCTGAGGAAAAGGTAACTTACAATAATGTTTGCTAAGATACTCGAAAGCCATCATGCCATACAGATAAAGCAGATCTGTTTCGGATTTACCGGCTTTGTAAAAATCAATTCCCGTTGCTTCTTCGGCAACTGCTTTGATAGCTTCTACCAATTTATCCATAATTGGCAAGAGCGCTTTTTCCGCATTTTCTTCACAGAATATTCCATACTTGTCAGACCAGATGATAAAGTCGGTTTGATATCTTCCTTTTGAAACCTCAATAACAGCTTCTCGTTTTAAAAGATTATCAATTCGATCTTCAATGTAGTATGCAGGAACACCGCAAAGCTTTGCCAACTCTTCCACCGTTGCAGGCTTTTCATAGGAATAATAGAGGATATTTTGAGATAGAGCATCATTAACATACTTGCTCGGGAACGGCACCATTTTATCATCATATTCTCCGGTTCCGTATATATCAATATTCATTTTTATAGGTCGAAGAGCAGTTTCATTCATTTCAGTACACTCCTTTTTCAGTTTTTTCCGAGCTTCCGAAAGTCGCCATGTGACAGTACCTTCGGGAATATTTAATTGCTCGGCTATACGTTTCGTTGAAAGGCTGTCGTAATAGTAAAGAACGATAATATCGCGATAGATCGAAGAAAGCATTGCGATTTTCGTGCGCAACAGATCATAGACGGCTTCTTGGTCGTCATCTAAATCTTCTTCATATGCAATATCTTCCGGAATGTCATAGGAATACATCGCGCGCTGTTTTCCCATATGACGCCGAAAGCTTTTTGTTACGTTACTTGCAATACCCCAAAGCCACGGTTCAAATTTATTCTCGTCTTTGAGTTTCGGTAATTCTCGTACTACCGTAAAAAGTATTTCCTGCGACAGATCATCAGCCTCCTCGCGAGAATAGGTGTGATTTACCGCATATCCATAAACTTTTTCCACATAGCTTTCTATAATATTCGAATCCATCGTTCTCACCTGCCTTTCATCCATAAAGTGTTTGAAATTGAAAATTCATTGGGTGCTTTTCAAAATTGCTCAAAAATATTATACCATAAAATTTCAAATTAGTCTATAACAAAAAACTCCGAGAGCGACCAAACGGTTACTCTCGGCGGTGAACTTTATTGGTTTTCGAAATAAGGCTTGGTTCGGTTACAGGTAAAATTGTAATAACATTGTCTTGCATTGATAAATTGGTATGCCATTATCAATAACGGACGGATTTCGGGATTACTCAACTTATGATATACCTTAATTATGCTGTCATCCAAAGTTAAGCTATCTTCTCTCAAAAGACCGTATTTAATAAGCAACGGTTCGATTTCAAGAAATCTTTCAAGTGTAATTCCAATTTTCTTAGCCATCATATCCGCCGTATACTGACTTGTTTCTGTTGTGGTTTGCGTGAAAATGATCGCTTTCATTCCGTCTTCCGAAGCGAGCAATGAGAAGAACTCTCCAAAGTTCTTTTCGGATAACAGTTTTTTGGATATTTCGGGCGTATCACTGACCGCACAAAAGAACGGAAAGTTTTCCACAAGAGATAAATACGTCGTTCCCTCATTGTTGATGATTTGAGATGTTATTTGCTGATTGCCGCGATTCTTTTCAATGACATCCTTTAAAAGAGGTCGGCTTTCATTGCCGAAATATGCGCTTTGCAGAGTCCATACGGTTTCAAACATAAATTTGAAAAAATTCATTTTATTTTCTTTGCAACGGGTCTTTTGAAGGCAAAATTTAAACAAATCATCAAGAATATCATCTTGAGAGTAATCGGATATCTTTTTTTCTACTCCAAATAAGGCATCAATAGACACCCCTAAAATCTTGGAAACAGCCGGCAACAAATAAGTATCGGGAACGCCTCCGTTTTCCCATTTCGACACAGCTTGTCCCGAAACGCCAACCAATTCTCCAAGCTGTTCTTGTGTGTATCCTTTAAGTTTTCTGTATTTTGCAATTTTTTCTCCGATTCTTAATCCCATAAAAACCTCCGCATATTCTTTATCACCGGTGTGACTTTATTATATCACAAATCGCGGTTTGATACAATAGAGGTTCTATTACGTTCCACAACTGTGAGTTGGAAATTTTACATTATAATCGAAAAACGCCGAGAGCTGAATATGGCTCTCGGCGGTATCTTTATTCAAGCCAATCAATATCCCCACAACCAAAGAAATTGAATATTTGGCAAATAGTTCGGACCTCCAATCTTCCGCTTCACCAAGAAAAGCACTTCTTCGCGAAGTGCTTTTTTTCATTTCTTGACAAGGCTTGTCCTTTATGTTAAAATGGTTGCAACCGAAACTGTTTTAAATGCAACTAATCGAAAGAGGTATAAAAATGGCAACGATAATGCGGAAAATGAACATTATAAGCAGGTGCGAAGCGAACTACCGCACCGAGCATTCCACGGTTGGACTTGCGGGGATTTATCACAGCTACGTGCTGGCGATTTGCAACAACCCCGGTCTGCCGCAGGAAAAGCTGGCGAAGCATTTATGTATCAACAAATCGAACGTGACCCGCCACCTTGCCTATCTCGAGCTGGAGGGATATATCGAGCGCAGGATAAGCGAATCCGACAAGCGCGAAACGCTTGTTTTTCCGACACAAAAAATGTTCGATATTCGAGCCGAGGTAATCGCAATAACAAAGGAATGGAATTCACGGCTTGCCGAAGGCATCGGCGAAGACGAGCTTAAAACCTTTCACGAGGTTTTGGATAAAATGCTCGCAAAATCGATAGCAATTTCCGAGGAATGAAATGAAGATAGTATTTAAATACCTGAAAGCCTTTTACGGCCGTATGGCAGGCGGCTTTGTAATAAAAACCGCGGGCACCGTTGCCGAGCTTATGATACCCTATATTCTCACCCATATTCTCGAAAACGTTATCGGCAAATCGGTGAAAGATATATTGCTTTGGGGCGGATTGATGATAATCTGCTCGGTTATCGCCTGCGCCTGCAACATTATCGCAAACAGAATGGCGGCGCGCGTTTCGCGTAATTTCGCCGAAGGTCTGCGAAAGGACCTTTTTATAAAAACGCTACGGCTTTCCGCCTCGCAGACCGATAAATTCACCATCCCCTCGCTCGAATCGCGCATTACGACCGATACCTACAACGTTCACCATTTCGTGAATATGATGCAGCGGCTCGGCGTGCGCGCCCCGATAATGCTTGTCGGCGGTATCGCAATAACTCTGTTTATGGATTCCTATCTCGCGCTGGCGATGATTTCGGTCTTGCCCTTTATCTTTATAACCGTTTATTTTATTTCGAAAAAGGGCGTTCCGCTTTATACAAGGGTACAGCGCTCTGTTGACGGTATGATAAGAGTCGTGCGTGAGGACGCGCAGGGAATACGCGTTATAAAGGCGCTTTCGAAAACCGATTACGAGCACCGCCGTTACGAAAACGTCAACACCGCGCTTATAAAGGACGAAACCCGCGCGGGCATAACGATGGGCTCTGTCAACCCGATTATGACGGTTTTGATGAACGTCGGAAGCGTTGCGGTTATCGCGCTGGCGGGCGGAAGAATAGAAAACGGTCTTTCCACGCCCGAAACGGTGATTGCGTTTATGCAGTATTTCACGCTTATTTCGATGGCGATGATGTCGGTTACGCGTATGTTCGTTATGTTCACAAAATGCGCCGCATCGGCTAACCGTATAAGCGAGGTTATGGACGCGGAAGAGGATATTAAGGTGCTCGGCAAATCCGAACACGGCGATATAAAAACCGATTCCCATATCGTGTTCGAAAAGGTTTGCTTTTCTTATAACGGCAAAAGAAACGATCTCGACAATATAAGCTTTTCGCTCAAAAAGGGCGGTCGGCTGGGCATTATCGGCGCGACCGGTTCGGGCAAATCGACTGCAATAAAGCTGCTTTTGCGCTTTTACGACGTGAACAGCGGCGGAATTTATATTAACGGCGAGGATATTCGCACTATCGAAAATGAACGACTTTACGCAATGTTCGGCACTGCGCTCCAGCAGGATTTTCTGTATGCCGATACGATAGAGGAAAACATTCGCTTCGGGCGGGATATTCCCTTTGAAAGCATCGAAAACGCAACCCGTATCGCGCAGGCAGAGGGCTTTATAAAGGATTTCCCCGAAGGGTACGGGCATATTCTTTCACAGCACGGCACGAATATTTCGGGCGGGCAGAAGCAGCGCTTGCTTATTTCGCGCGCGCTCGCATCGAACCCCGAAATACTTATACTCGACGATTCCTCCTCGGCGCTCGACTATAAAACCGATTCACTGCTTCGCAAGGCGCTTGCCGAAAGCATGTGCGAAACGACCGTTATCACCGTCGCACAGCGCGTGAGCTCGGTAAAGGATTGCGATTTGATTCTTGTGCTCGACGAAGGAAAAATAATCGGTATGGGCAGGCACGGCGAGCTTATCGAATCCTGCACCGAATACCGCGAAATCAGCGATTCGCAGATGGGAGGTGCTTTCGTTGAATAGACCTCACAATTTGAACAACACCAACAAAGCGCACGATGCCAACCGTCCCGAACGCCAAAAGCTCGACCGCAAAACCGCAAAGCACGTTTTTCTGCGGCTCTGTACCTACATATTCAAATATTGGTATATTTTTATCCCCGCGATAATTTTAACGCTTTTTGCAAACCAGCTTTCGCTTTTGGGTCCGAAATATTCGGGACTTGCGATCGATGCTATCGCCGAAAAGGGCGGTGTTAATTTCGATGCCGTTACCGAAAACGCGGTAAAAATGCTCTTCTGCTATATAATTTCGGCGGTAATGTCGTACGTTCTCGCCGTAATTATGATCCATTTAAGCCAGAAAATAGTCTATACTATGCGTAAACAGCTCTTCGAAAAGCTGTTATCGCTCCCTGTGGGATATTTCGATACCCACCCCACAGGCGATATTATAAGCCGCATTTCCTATGACATCGACACCATAAATTCAACCCTTTCGCACGATTTCGTGCAGATAATGACAAGTCTTTACACGGTTATCGGCTCGCTTATATTTATGTGGAATATTTCGAAGCCGCTTATCGCAGTCTTTCTTATAACCGTTCCCGCTTCGATACTTTTCACCCGTTACCGTTCGAAAAAGGTGCGCCCGCTGTTCCACAAGCGTTCAAGAAAGCTCGGCGAGCTTAACGGCTATGCCGAAGAAATGCTTTCGGGCTGTCGCACCATTCAGGCATACGCGCGTGAGGACGAAATAGGCTCGCGCTTCAATAAGCGCAACACCGAATCGATGGACGCATATTACGAAGCCGATTATTACGGCGCGGCAATGGGCCCTTCGGTGAACTTTATCAATAATATTTCGATTTCGCTCGTAACTATGCTCGGCGGTATGCTCTATATGTTCTCGCAAAACGGCACCGCCGCCGAAGGCACGCTGTTCTTTATCACGATCGGCGGCGTGGCGCAGTTCGTGCAGTATTCGCGCAAGTTCGCAGGCCCGATCAACGAATTCGCAAACATTTTATCCGAGCTTCAATCGGCGTTTTCCGCCGCGGAGCGCGTGTTCAGAATAATCGACGAAGAGCCCGAGCCCGCAGATATAGAAGGCGCGGTTACGCATACCGACGTCAAGGGCGACGTGGAGCTTGAATCGGTTCGGTTCGGCTATACTCCCGAAAAGGAAATATTGAAGGGTATAAGCTTTTCGGCACTCCGCGGAAAAACGGTTGCGATCGTCGGTCCCACGGGCGCGGGCAAAACGACGATCATCAGCCTGCTTATGCGGTTTTACGACGTCACGGGAGGCAGCATTGCTCTTGACGGCACCGACTGCCGCGAAATAACCCGCGCTTCTCTTCGCAAGGCATATACTATGGTATTGCAGGACACCTGGCTGTTCCGCGGAACCATTTTCGAAAATATCGCCTATGGCAGAGAGGGCGCAACGCTTAGTGAGGTTAAAGCCGCCGCGCGCGCCGCGAGAATCGACAGCTATATCGAAAGGCTGCCCGACGGATACGATACCGTGCT
>JAZTXJ010000064.1:0-2275 GCA_045636285.1 Eubacteriales bacterium | reverse complement strand
GCGAAAAAAAGGGATGAAATATCGGTTTTGATTGTTGAGTAATGATTGACATTCGTAGGGACCGGCGTCCCCCGAAAATGAGGTACGAATTTTTGGGGTAATAACCAAGGGTGAAGGCGCATTTTATACCGAAACTTCATTATTTATCCAATACTTTAAATTTTCTGTCACCCACGCGTTACGTACATTGAGCGTCGCAATTCTTATACAAATCCTATTGAAAAAGCGAAATATTTATTGTATAATAAATTACGTATAGCCAAGCACGGCAAAGGGGGGTCCGATAATTTATGATGAAGATGCACGACATTATCACAAAAAAGCAAAGCGGGCGCGAGCTCACCGAAGAGGAAATCGCGTTTTTCGTTAAGGGTGTTACCGACGGAAGCATTCCCGATTATCAGGTCTCCGCGCTGCTTATGGCTATATGGTTCAAGGGCATGAGCGAGGAAGAAACGCTCACGCTTACCGAATACATGGCGGACAGCGGCGAAGTGAACGAGCTTGCGAGCATAAAGGGGAAAAAGGTCGACAAGCATTCCACGGGCGGCGTGGGCGACAAGGTATCGCTTATTGTCGGTCCTATGGTCGCGGCGGCGAACAGGGGCGTTTACGTTCCGAAAATGGCGGGGCGCGGGCTCGGCTTTACGGGCGGCACGCTCGACAAGCTTGAATCCTGCACGGGTGTAAACACCGAAATCTCTGCCGAGGAGTTCGAAAGCATCGTGCGCGATTTAGGCTTCTGCATCGCAGGGCAAAGCAAGCGTTTATCCCCTGCCGACGCAAGAATTTCGGCGATACGCGACGTCACGGGAACCGACAACTCGATTCCGCTTATCGCGGCGGGTGTTATGAGCAAAAAGCTCGCAAGCGGGAGCGAATGCATCGTGCTCGACGTTAAATGCGGAAGCGGTTCTTTTTGCAAAACGCGTCGCGAAGCAGAGGAGCTGGCACGGCTTATGGTGCGTATCGGCGCGAAGGAAAAGCGCAAAACGGTTGCGCTTATTACCGATATGTCTGCCCCGTTGGGCTGTGCAGTGGGCAACAGTGTTGAGCTTATCGAAGCGATACGCGTGCTTGAAGGGCGCGGTGACGAGCGCTTGACCGAGCTTTGCGTTACCATTGCGGCGAATATGCTTTATGCCGCAAACGTTGCCGATTACGAAGCCTGCGTTGCCATTGCCGAGGAAACGCTTTACGACGGAAGCGCGCTTGACAAGCTGGCGCAGCTTGTGGAACGGTTGGGCGGCGACAAGAGATATATTTACGACACAAGTCTTTTCGAGGAAAGCAACGTCACGGCGATGTTGGTTGCCGAAAAGAGCGGTTATATTAGCAAAATCGATGCGTACGAGGTCGGCAAGGCGGCAAGCGTGCTCGGCGCGGGGCGCGAAATTATCGGCGAAGCGATCGATCACACGGCGGGCATTATTCTCAACAAGCGTATCGGCGACAGGATCGAAGAGGGCGAAGCTCTGGCGACGCTTCAGGCAAGCAGTATCGAGCGCGCACAAAGCGGTATGGAGTACCTTTTCCGCGCAGTTACGATAAGCGACGAGGAGCCCGAGCTCGAAAAAATCGTGTTGAAGGTGATATAAAGTGTGGTTGTTTTTGGAAAACGAAGCGTCCATCCTTGTCGAAACCGCAATTACCTGTTTGATTTTATTTATTTTTCAGCTTTTGATGTGCAGGTGCAGACAGGTTGCGGTTAAATTGATACCGATATATATTTTCGCCGCGTGGCAAACGGTATTTTTTGTCGTTATTATGTCGCTTCCGTCCTCCGTGGATTTGGCAGGTGCGCTTATTTTTGTGATATATTTGGCGCGAATTATCGTCGAATCGGCGTTTATCGGTTTGGCGTGGTTGGTATATTTGTTTTCGCGTAAGCGTGGGAAACACGGTAATACCACGGCGGTGAAATAAAAGTATTGTTTTTCGATAATTGAGTAACGATTTGACATTGAAGGCACCCCTTAGTAAGGGGAGCTGGCAGTGAGCTTGCGAGCTGACTGAGGGGATTGTATGTTTACATTGTTATAAGTCGGATCGTAGCCATGTCGTTCTGTGGGCCAAGGAGTTGGCCAAGGGAGTTGTCTTCCTAAGACCGCTTGGCCTCCGACTTGATTTGACATTGAAGGCTCCCCTTAGTAAGGGGAGCTGGCAGTGAGCTTGCGAGCTGACTGAGGGGATTGTATGTTTACATTGTTATCGTTACTTTTCAAGACAGCCCCTCCGTCACGCACGAGGTCGTGCGCGACACCTCCCCTTACAC
>JAZTXJ010000063.1:0-27463 GCA_045636285.1 Eubacteriales bacterium | reverse complement strand
GACGGGTGACGGTGTGAACGATGCGCCTGCGCTAAAAAAGGCGGATATCGGCTGTGCTATGGGGATAAGCGGAACCGAGGTCGCAAAGGAATCCGCCGATATGATACTCACCGACGATAATTTTTCGACAATCGTTTCGGCGGTAAAGGAGGGCAGGGGAATATACGATAATATCCGCCGCGCCGTGCATTTTCTGCTTTCCTGCAATATCGGCGAGCTGTTCACCGTCTTTCTTTCGATAATCCTTTCGCTCCCTTCTCCGCTTTCGGCAATCCAGCTTTTGTGGGTGAATCTTACCACCGATTCGCTCCCCGCAATCGCGCTCGGGCTCCAGCGCGCAAGCGACGACGTTATGTCGCGCCCGCCCATAAAGCCGACCTCTCCGCTTTTTAGCGGTACGCATATCGCAAGAATGGTTTTCGAGGGAATACTTATCGGCACGCTTGCGATTACGGCGTTCGTTATCGGCAGTATGCTCGAAAGCATTTCGGTCGGCAGTACGATGTGCTTTCTCGTGCTCGGAACCTCACAGCTTTTTCATTCGTTCAATATGCGGAGCGAAAAAAGCATATTTTCACGCGGGGTAAAGAAAAATCCGTTCGTATATGCGGCGTTCTTTTTCTGCTTTGCGCTTCAGCTTTCGGTAATCCTCATCCCTGCGGCAGGCAGGCTTTTCGGCGCCGCGACGCTTTCACTGCGCGAGTGGGCGATTTCGCTTCTGCTTGCAATCTGCCCGATCGTTGTTTGCGAAGTTTACAAACGCTTAATACATTCGTAAAATTTCGTTAATAAATTTGGGGTATTTTAGAAATACAAAAGCAACGGAGGAATAAAAATGGAAAAGAATCTTATTTATATAAACGAGCCGATAAATCTTGCAACCTGCGAGCAGATAAGAATTCGCGGCAGACATACCGTCGAAAACGATTATCTCGCGTTCGATTGGACGAACAGCGGCTTTGCATTTAATTTTGTCGGCACGGGATTTATAATCTCGCTCGGCGCATATTCCGGCGATTCGCCCGCTTACGTAAGAATAACTATCGACGGCAAGGATAAACGCCGCTACGCCGTCGTGAACGGAAGCGAAAAGCTTATCGTCGAAGGTCTTGCCGATAAACGCCACAGAATCGAGGTATTGAAGATCACCGAAGGCGAGCCCAAGCTCAAATTCAGCACGCTTTCTCTGCTCGGCAACGGCGCATCGCTCCGCAATCCCCCCTTCAACAGCTCGCGCAGGATCGAATTTATCGGCGATTCCATCACCTGCGGCTACGGCGTGCTCGGTCTGCATACCGATCCTACCTATCTCACGTATCAGCAGGACGGCACGAGAGGCTACGCCTATATGACCTCGGAACGCTTTTCGGCGGACGCTCGCTTTATTGCGATTTCGGGTAAGGGTATCGTTTGTAACTGCAACGGCGACAGAACCGATATAAAAGCAGGCGAATATTTCGAAATGCAATCCCGCACGGGCGGAATCTGCAACGACGGCTGGATGGCGGACGTGGTGGTTATCAATATCGGCACGAACGATTGCGGCGGTCCCGCACCCGACGATGAATTTTCTCTCGCGGCGAAGGAGCTCGTCGCAAAGGTGCGCGCACGCTACCCCGAAGCGCATATTATCTGGATGTACGGAATGATGAGCCAGCTCTACCGCGAAACACTCCGCAGCACCATCCGCGAAATCAATAAAAACGATAAAAAGGTGCATTTTCTGTTTGTCGATACCGTGTTCGGCAACCTCGCCGAAACCGGTGCGAACGGACACCCGAACGTCCGCGCAGGTATCCGCGCAAGCAACCTGCTCTATAAAAAGATCCGCTCGGTCACCGGCTGGAAAAAGACCGCAAAGGAAAAAGAAGAACAGGAATAATCATTTATGGGCTTTCCGCTTATACGGAGAGCCTTTTTTTATAAAGATTTATAAAGAATTAAAAGCCGTTTTGTTGTTGTTTAAAAAGGTCTTGCCTGCAGGACTATGTCAAGTAACCCTAACGGTTATAACAACAACGACGGATAAGGGTCGTACCCTAAGGGATAGTAAAAAAGAAGCACGAAATTTTCGTGCTTCTTTTATTTTTGTCTTATACCGTAACAAGCAGGGAAAATGTACATCTCATTTTCCACTTGTCAGGAGAACCTAAAACCCTTTCGTCCCGGCTAAGAAAGTGATTGCTGCCTGTGGCGCAGTACACAAAAGAGGGAAAATTATTTCTTTTTAATTGTCCATTTTGAGCTTTTATTTTTTCTATCTGCGATATATCCGCAGGGCATATTTGCAAGTTCTGATACCGTGTTATCAAGTGTGAAAATTTCACGCAACGAAACAACTCTTGCTTGTTCTATCATATGTACTCCGCCACAAAGAAACTGCCACATTTCGTCCTCTGCATCGTGGGACACATATAAAATATCCGCACCGTTCTCAATGATATGACAGCAAGTTATAACAGCTCTGTTTTCAGGTTCGGGAAATGGAAATTTGATATATCATACTCCTATTTAATTTGCAGCTTTTTCCTTATTATACCATTTTAAAAAAAATAAGCAATAGAGATACAAAACTCCTCTGCCGATTTCTCAACAGAGGGATTCGTTTTGCTTTATAAACCTAATTACTTAGACTTGATAGCAGCCCGTGCTGCTATCGGCAAAAGAGGGGGATTATCTTCCCCAAACACCCCATTCATACCAGTGGCTATTTATTCTACGATATTCACGACCGTGTTGTGGTAGCTCTGCTTTATAGAGTGCGGAAAGAGGATGCTTTGAATACACAAGTCCGTAATATCCCGTTTCATCTTCACAAAAGAAAACAGCATCCTTACAAACGCGAAGATAATCAAATTCTTCGCTGGCTACTTGCACAGCATTTTGCTGTACTTCCGATAAGGGTAAATTTGAATTATCATATTTGAAATTACCGTCATAAATATAGATAATAATATATTCCTCTTGGGGCGAAAGGTCGCTATAAGTGTTTAGAGCAAGGTGAGCAAGCGTTTCGTAACCGTCAGAAACTTCTTCGAAATTTTCAATGTAAGGTTTTCCACCACAAATATAAAAATATGCAATTAATGATATAATCAATGCTAAACCAACTGAAATAATAATTAAAATTTGTTTTTTCATTTTCTCACCTCTTGATTACATTATACCATACCATCTGCCCAATTAAAAGTACTTTGTACAAAAAATCTGCCCGAATTTCTTCGGGCCGATAGTTTTGTTTTTATAAAGTCAGCAAACTAAATTACGTGCTTTCCTTAATAGCAGCCTGTGGTGGAATACATCGGGCGATAGAATAATCTTAGAACTGTCCTTAAGTGTACGACTAATAAACGTTGTTGTTTTTCTTTTTCTTTTTTCTTTTCTTTCTCATCTTTTTCTCATTATATTTTATATGATTCTCATTTTTGTCTCATTTTTTTCTCAACTTTATCTCACTGTCGCTATTGACAAATCGCGCGAAGTAAATTATAAATATATGTAATGAATATTTACGGAGTTTTTCAAAATGGCGGAAAAGAAAAAAGAATTCACTCCCATAGAGGAATCGCAGGATATAAACAATAAAACCGAGGAAAAGCGTGCAACCGCAGAAAAGCGCGAAAAGAACGAAAAATCGGGCAAGAAGAAGGCAAAACCGATCTCGGTCGGCGTTGCGCTGATTATCGCAATTATCGCGTTTGCGGTAATGGGCACCTTTCTTATATATATGTTTTCCGAAGGCGGAAGCGGCGATATTTCGATAGATACGAGTATCGAACAGAGCTTCGGCGATGAAACCAGCCTCGAACCCGAAAGAAGCGAAGCCGAAGTAAAAGAAACCATGGCGGACGCAAACGTCGGCGACGCCGTTATTTACGGCAAATACGAGCAAAACGGCAACAAGCAGGACGGAAGCGAGCCTCTTGAATGGATCGTGCTCGAAAAGACCGAGGATAAGCTTCTTCTCATAAGCCGCTACTGTATCGAAGCAAAGCCCTATAATACCTCGAACGAGCCTGCCGAATGGGAGCAGAGCACGCTTTATAAATGGTTGAACGGCGAATTTTTAAACAGCACCTTTACCGAAGATGAACGCTCGTTTATCGTTTCGGAGAACGAAACCGCTGTCACAATGCTTTCTTCCGAGCAGGCAAAGAAGTATTACGAATACGATTCGTGGCGTGCCGCCGCCGCGACCGAATATGCAAAGAGCTTGCAAATAAAGGAAAAGAACGGCTATTCGCTCTGGTGGCTTACCGATAAAGGCGAAATCGCAAATTCCGCTTGCTACGTATTTTATAACGGCGGTATATACACCCACGGCTACGCGACAAGCTATCAGAACGTCGGTGTCCGCCCCGTGATTGCGGTAAGCTTGGAAGCAGAAAACGAAGCATAACAATTATAATTAAGGAGAATTGGGTATGATCCGAAGAATCGCTTGCATTATTTTGGCAATGCTTCTTTTGACCGTACCCTTTGCCGTTTTTGCGGCAGAGGATGACGGCACAAGGGTGTTTTTTGTGGATTCGCTCAACGGAACGCGCTGGGCAGACTACTTGTGTGTATATAAGGGTATCGAACACACCGGACAGAACGAATGGGGCGATAACGTTATCGTAAACAGCGAAGGTATTGTCACCGAAAAGATTCCGGGAGCAGATATACGCGGTAAAAACCTAAAGGTCCCCGAAGGCGGCTTCGTCGTTTCCGGTACGGGCGATATAGGAGCAGAAATGTATTCCTGCGCGGAAATCGGCGACAGATGCCTGTTCGACGAATACAGCATGCGCGTATATTTTTCGAAAAACGAGATCGATCCCTTTTACGAAAAGGAAATTCGCGTTACCGGATATAACGATATACGCTGGTCCGAAACCGTTATAATATACGATCGTGCCGGAACACGCACCGAAACCAACTCCTTCGGTTACGAGGTGTGCGTGGGCGCGGACGGCTACGTTATCTCCTCGGGAGGTAACGATAATACGGTTCCCGAAGGCGGATACGTTATTTCAGCGATCGAAAAAAAGGACATCGATACACTGAAAATGTATTTCACCGTCGGTACGAAGTGCCGTCTTAACAAAACCTCCGTCACGGGAGTATACGGCAAAGCAGAGCTTGTAAAAACCGTCGAAAGCGAGCTCGGCTTGCTTAATAAAATGCTCGAAAACGCGAAAAAACAGTATAAGCTTATCGATTATGCCGCAATAGAAGCAAAAATCGCTTCTGTCGAAATGGGAACTATCGAAACGCTCGAGGAGCGCAACTCGGTTATCGCAAAAATCCGCGAAATAGAACCGTTGCTGGTCGAATCGCGTACCGTAGATACCCGAAGCGTATGGTACACCGCCGAAGAAGACAGCGCAGAGGAAATCAGGCAGGTCGTTGCCGAAATGAAGGCGGCGGGAATAAACGAGCTCGTGCTTTCCTCGAACTCCTCAAAGGGAACGATCATTCCGATAAACACAAAAGAAATCCCTTTCACGCGCGACCCCGTGGTGAGAAGGCTTGATATTTTACAGACCTATATCGATGAATGCCGCGCAAACGGTATCAGTATCGTCGTGCTCTGTCCCGTAATGGGCGGAGCGTTCGCGGAAAAGCATAAAGAATGGTTCGATATAACCAATACGGGCGAATTGCGCGACGAGATATTCTTCTCCCCTGCGAACGAGGAATACCGTAAGGCGTTTATGGATTACGTCCGCTACATACTCACCAATTACGACGTCGACGGCTTACAGCTTGACTATATCCGTTATCCGCAGTTTTACAATAACGTCGATGCGGGCTACGACGAAGCAACGATAAAGCTGTTCGAGGAAAAAACCGGCAACGGCAAAGAGGTTGTCGAGCAGATCGGCAAGCAGCTTACGAATCACCCGAAATGGAACGTCTGGTGGAGCTTCAAGACCGAGCTTATCAACGGCTGGGTGAAGGAGCTGTATGAGCTCGCAGGGGAATTGCGCCCCGATATATACGTTACCGCGGCTGTTGCGGCAAGCGACAGCGTCGGATATTATTGTCAGGATCCTTCCGCTTGGTTGAAGGGCGGATATATCGACGGCGTATACGTTATGTCCTATGCCGAAGGCATTAACGGGCAAACGGCGGACGGCCGACTTGCAGACCGCGGCGACAACAGCTATCTCGTTATGGGATGCGGCGCTTATCTTTCGATCAGCAACAAATCGCTTATCGAGCAGACCGATAATTCGATAACGCTGGGCGCAGACGGAACGGGATATTTTGAATGGGGCGCGGTGAAAAACCACCGCTATACCGAAATTTTCAAAAGCTCGCTCTTCAAGACCGAAGCGATACCCTTCACAGCAGAAGCCGAAGAGGTGGCAAAACGTCTTGTTGCGACCGCAAAATCGCGTGCCGAGCTTTATTGCACCCTGAACGAAGCCGCAAACGCAAACGAAATACGCGGGATTTTCGAAAAGCTTCCCGAATCCGAAGTCGGCAAAGAGGAGCTCAACGCCGCGATAACGGCACTCTCCGCGGTGCTCGACGGCGAAGACGAAAAAATACTCACAAAAGAGCTGTATTCCGCTTTGCGTGCGCTGAATATGAAAAAGAGCGATTTTGATTTTGCAAAACCGCAGGAAAACGAAGGCTCAAAGACCGAAAGCGAAACGGCTTCGAACGAAATATCCGAATCCTCAGAGCCCGATACTGACAAATCCGGATTTCCGATAATTCCGGTGGCAATCGTAGCGGTCGTTTTGGTTGCGGCGGTCGTGTTTGCTGTGTTAAGAAAAAAATAAGATTACTTATAAAAAAAGAAATCAAGCTTCAAAACGAAAATGAAGCTTGATTTTTTATTGCTTATTCTTTTCAAGAACGCAAATAGGACTCCCCGAAAATGCCTGCTTTATTGTTGTCTTGGTCCATATCTTCGCGCTCTGACATAAGCGTTTTCGGCGCTTGCGCTTTTTACTTCTCTCCGTTTAGTCTGTCGATTGCGCGCAGGGTTATTTCCTCGGCGGTTTCGCTGTCGACCGCCTCGGCGATAAGTCGGAACCTGCCCGAAGCGCTGGCATAAACGCTTACTCTGCCGTCGCCGAAATCGAACCCTGCACAGCGAGCGCCGCCGCATTGCTCGCGCAGTCGCGCGACGATCGAGCACATTCTGTCGCGGTCGGCAAAAACAAGCCTCGTGACGACCGAAAACGGCGGAATACGGTCGGCAAGCTCGGCAAGGGTTACCCCCTTTTGCTCGGCAAGGAACGCGGCGGTAAGCGCAAGAAGCACGCCGTCGCGGTGCAGTCTGTCGGTTTCGGCAAGCCTTCTCACGTCGGATTCGCTGTCGCCGTAAAAGGCAACGTCTACCGAATGCCGCTTCAATATCCGCGCAAGCGTTTCGGGCGTGTCGTTCGGCAGAATAATGCCGTTCTTCTTTCCCTCGATACAGCATATCGCAAGCAAAGTCCAATAAGAAATCTCCCGCCCGCCTTCGTCAATAGCGGTTGCACGCTCGCCATCGCAGGAAAGCGAAAATTTTACTCCGCTTCGGTCCTGCTTTATCCCCAATTCGTCGGCAATCTCGCGCAGGAGCGCGTTCTCATCGCCGTCTGCGGCGGCAATGCCTTTGGGAATAGAGCAGTTTTCACGCAGGAACTGCAAATACCGCTTTATCAGCGCGCCGTGGGGAAGCAGATAAACACTGCCCGCCTCGCTTGCAACGCGCGGCGTTTTTTCGGAAAGTCTTCGCATTTCCTCGCGCGAGAAGGGCATACCCCCTTCGGAAAATAGGCGAATTTCGGTTCTTTCGCCCCGTTGCTTTATAAAAGCTGTTTTGCTTCGGTATTCCTGCGCGGCAAAAGCCGCCATAGCCGCGTTCCCGCCCGAAATAACGGTGCACCCGCTGCCCGATTCCGAAGCACCGCAGGCAAGCTCGCAGGCTTGGGGAAGCGTTGCGCTTCCGCCCTCGGCAAAGGCAATAACCCCGCCCGAGCCGCCTAAAAGCCTGCCGAGCCGCACGAAATAGCCGTCGTCACCTTGGTTGGCAAGCAGAGAATCGTCGTCGAATTCAAGCGCCCTGCCGCGAAGCCCGAATATATCCGCGAACGATTCGCCCACCACGGTTTCGCCGGTATAAACCACACTTCCGGGCGCAAGCGCGCTTCCGTCGCGCAGCTCTGCACCGGGGCCGATAACACAGCCGGGCGGGATAATGCAGTCGTTCCCGATAACCGCGCCCTCGCCGACGATACACCCGCGCAGAACGCTGTTGCCCACCGTGCAGTTATCGAAAATAACGCTGTATTCGATTCTCGCCTGCGGGTGAAGCGAAATATGCCTGCCGATACAGTTTTCGGCGTTCGAAACCCACATATTACAGCGGTGGTATTCCGAAAAAGAGCCGATATCGAACCAATGCCCCAACGGCTCTATCGCCGCTATCGGCATTTTTGCGCGCATAAGCGAGGGGAAGAGATCGCGCGCGAAGTCGTAATTCGTGTTATCGGGAATCATATCGAGCGCTTTTCTGCCGATAAAATATATCCCCGTGCTTATAAGGTCGCTTACCGTATCTCTCACCGAGGGCTTTTCGCAAAGCTCGGTCACTCTGCCGTCCTTAACGCAAACAGAGCCGTATTCGCCCGAATCGTTGGTTCGGCAAAGTATCATTGCCGCGTCACAGCCGCTTTTTAAAAATTCTTCCTTTGCGCTTTTTAAATCGAAATCGCAATAGGCATCGCCCGAAATAACGAGCAAGCAGTCGTCCGCACGGCTTTTTATCTTCGCTACCGCGCCCGCACTGCCCAGCGGTGATTCTTCGCGCAGGTATTCAATCCCTTCGCCCTTAATACGCTCGATTTTTTCGGCAAGATACATCGTCGTGACCGCCGTGCTTACAAAGCCGTGCCTGCGTAAAAGCGTAAGACATCGCTCGAACGCGCTTATCCCCGCAATCGGAAGCATCGGCTTCGGAAGAGAATCGGTCAGCGGCGAAAGCCGTCTTCCGAACCCCCCTGCGAGAATAACGGAATCAAAGCTCTTCTTTTCTGAATTCATTTATAACACCCTTTCTGAAAAATATTATTTGCAGAGAGTGTAAAAATATACCTTTGCAAGTTGACAAAGAGCGAGAAATTGGGTATTATATTGTTATTATGGAAGATATGCTTTTGAACCTGAAAACAATAAGGCTTTCCGAAGCCGAAAATACGGAGGGCTGTGTGCTTGCCGTCGGTGCGTTCGACGGTGTGCATATCGGTCACCGCGCTATGCTTTCGGAGCTTTTAAACGAATCGAAAAGATTGGGATTGCCCTCGGCGGTGTTCACCTTTGAACCCTCGGATAACCCCAAGCAGGGCGTTAAACAGCTTGCGCTTTGGGAAGAAAAGCTTTTACAGCTTTCGCTTGCGGGCGTGGATACGGTGTATTCCGCACCGTTTTCCAAAATCAAAAATATCCCTGCCGAAAAATTCACGACCGATATAATTTATGGCACGCTCGGCGCAAAAAGCGTCGTCTGCGGCTATGATTTCCGCTTCGGGCTTGACAGAAGCGGCGATGCTATGCTTATCGAAGCTCTGCTGTCGCATAAGGGCGTAACGGTTATAACTCCGTCTGCGCAAAGCTTTGACGGCGTCCCCGTAAGCTCGACGAATATCCGCGCGCTTATCGCAAACGGCGGGCTTGAACGCGCAAACGCTCTCCTCGGCAGGAATTTCGCGTTCACGGCAGAGGTCGTTCACGGCAGAAAGCTCGGCAGAACGCTCGGATTTCCTACTCTTAATCAAAAATACCCCGAACCGCTGGTGGTTCCGAGCTTCGGTGTATATGCGGTGGCTTGCACCGTCGAAGGCGAACGCTTTTGCGGCGTTGCGAATATCGGGGTAAAGCCCACCGTCGGCGCAGAGCCCGAACCGCTTTGCGAAACGCATCTGTTCGGTTATTCCGGCGATTGCTACGGAAAAACCGTAAGAACCGAGCTTGTCGCATTTATCCGCGGTGAGCAACGCTTCGAATCGCTTTCCTCGCTCAAAGCGCAAATTGAGCTCGATATGCAAAGGGCGAAAAATATTCTTAATTGTGACAAGAAAATTGAATTTTGACGAAAAGCATTGCGCTTTCGGCTCTTTCGGGCTTGTTTAAGCTGTAATGCTTCGGTTAAAGGAGTGCAGATAAATGAAATATACACGCTTGCTTGCTCTGCTGCTGGCATTTTTAATGCTCGCCTGCTTTGCATTGCCGGTTTGTGCCGAAGGCGGCGCGGAAAGCGGCGAAAACAAAACACAGGCAACGCCGAATATTTTTTCGGGCAATGCCGCAGTCGCTTACTGTATAGATGACGAACAGTTTTTATATACCGACCGTATCGATGAAAGGGTAGCCCCCACCGTTGCGACAAAGCTCGTGGCTTGTATGGTTGCAAGCGATATTTTAAAGGAACGCGGGCTCAATTCGGAGGAGGTATCGGTTACCGTAACGGCGACCGCTATCGAAAATTCGGGCGATATTGCCGACGTGCGCGTTCCGATGATGGGCATTAAGGCGGGCAATACGTACAGCGCGAAGGATTTGCTTTCCGCAACCCTCGTCGCCTGCGCGAACGATGCCGTCGCGGCAATAGCCTGCCACTTCGGCGAAGCCTATCTCGGCGGCGGAATAAACGAATTCGTTGCAAAAATGAACGAAAAGGTCAAATCGCTCGGGCTCGAAAACACCAATTTCGAAAACCCCACGGGGCTCGATTCTCCCAACCAATATACGACTCCGCGTGAGGTTGCGCTTATCGCTTCGGCGTTTTACCGCTACGATGAGCTCGTAAAGCTTTCGAACGTCGAATCGTTTTTGTTCAACGGCAGTACCACCGTGCGTAACAAAAACTATTTAAAGAGCAATTATTACGTCAGCGGCTTTTTGAATAAGGACGCGATAGGACTTATCGCAGGTCAGCTCGATAAAAAGGGCAATTACTGCCTTATCACCGCCAGCCAGAAGGAAGGCAGAACCTATATCTTCGTGGTTATGTGTGCAAGCGGTATGATAGTCGAACGCGACGAGCAGGACCGCGTTACCTATTCCTTCGGTGCGGGCAACGCATACGAGGATATGAACAAGCTTATTTCGTGGACAAGGAATTCCTTTAAGCTTCTTACCGTCGCCACGACCGATACTATCGTCGGCGAGCTTAGAATAAACGCGGGCGGAAGCTCGCACGTTATGGTTGTCCCGTGTGAAAACGTCGAAAAGCTGGTGCTCGATATCGAAGGCGTGAAGATAGAAGCCAAGCTCGTCTACGATGAAAGCACCGTGTATAAAAAGGAATTCAACGGCGCTATGCACGATACGATCGACGCACCCGTTTCGGCAGGTCAAAAGGTCGGCGTTATCAAATACAGCTATAACGGTATCGAGCTTGCCACCGTCGATGCGGTTGCAAAGGAAGCGGTCGATTCCGACGGCTTGAAGTCGGTTCTCGAAAAAATAAAGGGCTTCCTCTTCGGCGGAGCGATGAAAACCATACTCTATATCGTTATCGGAATAGTTTGCGCGTGGATACTGTTCTCTGTCGTGATGACGGTGATAAGAACCGTAAACCGTGTGAAATCGGGCAAAAACGGCTCCGAAAAGCCCAAAAAGCCCAAGAAAAATAACCAACCGAAGAAAAAGCACGACCCCAAGGGCGATACGCGCCAAATGTGAAATTGTGAACAAATTGTTAAATTTTTAACAAGTGTTGCATTTGACGCTCGTCTGTGGTAATATACAATTTAGCGCCGCAACGTAAGCTCGTGCGGCAAGAAATCGAAAGGAATTAATTAATATGACAGTTCTCGAATACATTATCGGCGGTATACTTTTCGTACTCGCAATCGCACTTATCGCACTTATCGGCCTTCAGCAGAGCAAGCGTCGCGGCTTGGGTAATTCTATCGCAGGTCAGGGCGCAAGCGAATCCTATCTCGCAAAGAATAAGATCGGCGGCAAGGATAAGTCCTACCAGAAGCTCACCCTTATCGTTGCGATCGTTTTCGTTGTACTTATCCTCGCTCTCTATATCATCGGCTCTATCGATATGACCGAAACCGATAATAACTCCTCCGCAACCTCCACCACCTCGACCACTACCTCGACCACCACTTCTACCGCTACCTCGACTGCAACCTCTACCGCAGAATCCTCTGCTGCAGAAGCTTCCGCAACCGAATCGAAGTAAAAAAAGCCTTTATAAACCGCCTGAACTACTCAGGCGGTTTTTTTATCCAAAAACGAATAGATGTTTTTGTTGGTTTGTGATATTGCGGAAAATATGCGCGAATGGTAAAATAAAGTAAAATACAATAAGGGGTAATGTATTATGAAAAAACTATTCGCAATTCTTCTTTCTGTGTTGCTTTTGGCGGCAACCTGCGTTTCGTCCTTCGCATACAGCGTCGAAGACGGCGAAACAAAATACGAAATCGAAACGGCAAAGGGTGTAAGCTTTTCTTATGAGGGTAACACCAGCGTAACCGTATTTCCGCGCGGAAACAGCAAGCTCGAATGCCTTGTTGACGGCGACGCCGCAAAGGACGTTACGGCTCACGATCAGGACGGTATAGTTCTTGTTTGTAACGATTACGTTAAGCCCAAATACGAAGAAAACGTAAGAAACGGCGTTTCGCCCGCAATGGCAGACCAGCCCTACGACCAGATACCCAGATACAGCTTTGTGCTCGAATACGATAAAGCCGTAACCTTCGATGCGATATACCTTTCGCTCTTCCACGAAATCAACGCCTGCGTTGCAACCCCCGGTGAAAACGCGGTAACGGTTGAATATTCGAAAAACGGTAACGACTGGACTCCCGTCGGCACCGACGGCATTCATTATTACCGCGCCTGCGACCTTCCCGATTATATTATGGACGCCGCGGACCATAACTGTAAGGTCGAGGAACGAATTGTTCCCCTCAAAAAAGAGATCAGCGCAAAATTCGTCCGCCTTACCTTTAATTTTATGACGATTCCCGAAGACAGCTTCTGGCTCTATTATACCAATGTTTTCGAATGGGCAGGCTTTACCGAGCTTGCGGTTGCTTCCTATAAATCCGGCGATAAGCCCGAAATTCTCGATAAAAGCGAAGCCGATATTCCCGACGTAGACGTATACGGAGATTGGATCTGCGAAGGCGAGGATACCGTGCTTTATTACAGCTTTGCCGATGACGCCGAAGAAGGTAACGTTGGTTATATTTATAAAGAAATGCTCGCCTCCGAATATGAAAAGGACGGCATTGCCGCAGAATACGAAGAATGGGAAAGCGGAACCTTTGAGGTAAACGGCGATAAGGTAACGCTCAAGCCCGATTCGGGTGAAGAATACGAAATCACCGTTACGGTTACCGAAAACGGTCTTACTATTACCGACGGTATCGAATCGCACGAATTCACCGAATATACGAACACTGTCGAATCGAGCGAGCCCGAAGCTGAAAGCGAACCCGAAAGCACCGCTCCGAGCACAGAAAGCAAGGACGAAAGCAAGGAAGCAAGCAAAAATGAAAGCAAAGAGGAAAGTAAGCCTCATAACGCGTCGCTTGCCCCCGTTGCCGATGAAGACGGCGTTTCGGTCGGCGTGATTATCGCAATCGCGGCATTTGCGGTCGTTGTAATCGTCGCGGTCGTCGTTATAATTGTAAAAAAGAAGAAATAATTAAATAACTACAAAAACGGAGAGGCTTGCGCTTCTCCGTTTTTTGAAAAATATTGACAAGAAAAAAAGTATGTGTTATCGTGTAAATAGAGAATTGAAAGGAATGAGTCCAATGGTGCAGTAACGCAAAAGCAATATTGCGGCAATAACACCGAACGTAACGAGGGTGTTTTAATAAATCAAATTATAACAACGGAGGTGGCAAGATTAAATGGAATATATTCGTAAAATAATTTGTGCTTTGCTTTTGGTTTCGCTTATGCTTGCGCTCTGCTCCTGCACCGAGCCGCAAACCGAAAGCTCGGCTGAGGAAAGCCTTGATACAAGCACCGAAGAAAGCGTTGCCGACCTTATAAGCACGAAAAAAGTCATTGTAACTATTGATAAAAAAGAATATGCTTGGGATGAATATGTAAGCGTAGAGTTCCGCGCCGAAAACGAGGGCGAGGGCTTCAAGCTCGCGAGTGCGCCCGACGCTTCGTTTGTCGAATATTGGGACGGAAGTGCTTGGAAAATATGCAAAACCGAGTTTTCTGTGCGTGAATATGGCATCGAAAGCACTTATAAGAGCGGTCTTTTTGATTCCTGCAAACCGCAAGGCTTTTTGCTTTCCGAACGCGCCATTGAGGGCAAGGAAAAATACCGTGTGGGATTCCACTTCACCTGCGGAACCTTCTATTCCGATGAATTTACAATAATCGAATAACAAAACCGACAGCGTGTTATCCATTGCGGAGAGCACGCTGTTTTTTCGTATAAGCCCCTATTTGTTTGCATAAACGCACAAATAACGATAAGGCGTTTTTATCGTTGACAAAATACGATATAGGGTATATAATATATATAACTATAAAATAGGAAGATGAAAATGGATAATAAAAAGAAATCTTTAATAAAAGAGCTTCTTCGCTATTGCGTTGCGGGGGGAAGCGCGTTTGTTTGCGACCTGCTCACAAAAACGCTGTTCCACTCGTTTATACTGCCTGCGGATATGGGTACCTTTTCGGTGCTCGGGTTCGAAAACGAAGTGCGCGTCACTCTTGCGACAACGGCAGGCTTTATCGTAGGTCTTATCGTTAATTATATCGTTTCGGTGCTTTTCGTGTTCACGAGCGAAAGTCAGAAGGAAAAGGGCAAGGGTATAAAGGCGTTCCTTATCTATCTTGCCGTTTCGATCGTCGGCTTGCTTGTGAATATCGGCGTAACACAGCTCGGCTGTAACGTTATCGGCGTAAGCAAGGACGATACGCTTATGTTTATGCTCGTAAGCTGCGTGGCGGCAGGCGTTGCGCTTATCTGGAACTATATCGGAAGAAAGATATTTGTATATAAGGGTGAATAAAATGGCAAATAAAAAGGTAATTATCATCGGCGCGGGCCCCGCAGGTCTTACCGCCGCGTATGAATTGGTAACAAAATCGGGCGAATACGAAGTTATCGTGCTCGAGGAAAGCAACGAGCTCGGCGGTATTTCGAAAACCGTAAACTATAAGGGCAACCGTATGGATATGGGCGGTCACCGCTTCTTTTCGAAAATGCCCGAGGTCAACGAATGGTGGGACAAGCTTCTTCCGATGCAGGGCGCACCCTCTTACGACGATTTAAAGCTCGAACGCACCCCCACTCTTGCCGAAAACGGTCCCGACCCCGAAAGCAACGACCGCGTTATGCTTAACCGCGGCAGAGTTTCGCGCATTTTCTTCGACCAGAAGTTTTACGATTACCCCATAAAGCTCAAAATGGAAACCTTTTTGAATATGGGCCTTTGGAACGACATCGTCGTCGTATTCAGCTATCTTAAATCGGCAATGTTCAAGCGCGAAGAAAAATCGCTCGAGGATTTCTATATCAACCGCTTCGGTAAAAAGCTCTATTCGATGTTCTTCGAACACTATACCGCAAACCTCTGGGGCAGACACCCGAGCGAAATCGATGCTTCTTGGGGCGCACAGCGCGTTAAGGGACTTTCGATCACCGCAATTATCAAGGATATGTTCGCAAAGCTCCTCCCCGGCAAAAAGAACCGCAAGGTCGAAACCTCGCTTATCGAAGAATTCAAATATCCCAAGCTCGGCCCCGGTCAGCTTTGGGAAATCGCCGCCGACGAATTTCAAAAGAAGGGCGGTACGCTTCTTAAAAACTGCAAGGTTACAAAAATACATAAAAACGCCGAAAATATCATTACAGGCGTAAGCTATGAATCCGAAGGAAACGAAATCACTCTCGAAGCGGATATAGTTCTTTCCTCTATGCCCGTTAAGGACCTCGTTGTCGGCATGAACGACGTTCCCGAACGCGAGCTCAATATCGCAAAGGGCTTGCCCTACCGCGATTATATCACGCTCGGCGTGCTTGTTCCCCGCCTTGCGCTCAAAAATAAAACCAAGCGCAAAACTATCGGAAACATTATCCCCGATAACTGGGTATACGTTCACGACAGAAGCGTTACAATGGGTAGATTTCAGGTCTATAATAACTGGTCGCCCTATATGGTTAAGGATATCGAAAATACCGTTTGGATCGGTCTTGAATATTTCGTTACCGAAGGCGATAATTATTGGAATATGACCGAAAATGAATTCGCCGATATTGCAATAAACGAAATGGTGAAAATCGGTCTTATCGAATCCGCCGAAATCGTTATCGACTACCACGAAGAAAAGGTAAAGAAGGCGTACCCCGCTTATTTCGATACCTATTCCGAAATGGATACCCTTGTCGAATATTTAAGCGGTATCGAAAACCTCTACTGTATCGGCAGAAACGGTCAGCACCGCTATAATAACCTCGACCACTCTATGTGCACCTCCTTCGAAGCGGTTAAAAACATTCTCTCCGGCGAAAAGGATAAATCTAACGTCTGGTCTGTCAATACCGAAAAGGAATACCACGAAGAAAAGAAACAGTAAAAGGAACAGTAAAAGAAACAGTCAAAGAACAACATTTGTAAATGCTTTTTCTCAAACCCATTATTTATGTAATTTTATAAAAATCGGGAGGCTTTTATGAACAAGTATTTATTGGCGTCATTTTTAGCTATTTGTCTTTGCTTGGGGCTTCTTTGTGCCTGTCAAACAAACGATGTGCTTTTCCTGAACTCCGAACTTTTTACCGAGCTTGAATCCGCAGAGATTGATGCCGAACGGCTGAAGAACCGATGGATTTCGGGAGAAACGAATTGCTATAACGGTCCGGCTTTTGAGCTTAACGAGCGCGACGGTAAAATATATCTCGAAGAACGCGAAGAACGCTGTTCCTATGTTTGCCACTTAAATATGCGCTATCTTGTCGGCATAGATTGCGGTGAATTCGACGGCTGGGTTTCTGTAATTGAATATGGCAGTAATTGGAACGAAGAAGCAAAGAGCGAACGATTGTATAACGAAAATTGCTGCGGTTTTTTGAAAGAAAAGGTTTTGCTGGAACACAAAGGCGAATCGTATTGGACGGATAACGACGACTTAGCCTATATATTTGTCGGATTGGCGCATTTATCCATAGATAGAGGCAAAATATACAAGTTCGAAAACCAAAAAGACGGTTATAGCTGCGAGCTGTTTGCCGACCTCGGCTCTTATCCGGATGCATTTTTGCTTGATGACGGTAATATTATCGTTGCAACCAAAAAGGCGTTACTTTCCGTCGATTCCTCGGGAAATATAACGACGCTTTTCACTTCTGATTATTGGGGGGATTTGGGCGTTACTTCGATGGTGAAGCTCGAGGATTCCTATTACATTGGCACATTTTCCGGAATACTCGAATACAGCATTGCGGACGGTAACGTTGTTTGGTATCCGTATTATGATGTAGATAAGCAATAAAACAAACAGAAAAGAAACAGTAAATCAAAAAGCTCACCCTTGCAGGTGAGCTTTTTTGTTATGGGTTGTGAGTTCAGTCGATAAGGTTTTCGCGTTCGAAAAGCGGGGAATCGAAAAATTCCTTAATTCCGATTTCAAGTCCTTCGCATATTTCGTAAATTATGCGTATTTTCATGCTCTGAAAGGTACAGCTCATTATCGTGCTCAAGGTCGATTGCGGTACTCCGCTTTTCATCGAGAGCGCGTATTGGGTAAGATTATTTTGCTCGCACAGCTCGCGTATCCTTGCCGCTATTGCCTCGTTTAAGTGCATAAACATTCTCCTGTATCGGTTACTCGATAACGTTTTCAACGCTTCGCAACCGTAATGCGCGGAAATTCAATCGACGAAGGTCAGATTCATTTACCCGAAACGGTAATACCGTCAAACGCCATATAAGGCGCGACGACCGTACCGTCAACAAGCGTTTCCTTGCTTATCGCCACAAGGCTGTTAAGCATTTCGGCAAGGTTGCCGCTGATCATCGTTTCGGAAAGCGCGTGGGTGATTTTGCCGTTTTCGATCATAAAGCCGTTCTTCGCCACGCCCGAAAATTCGCCGTTCGCGCCGGGGCTTCCGCCCGAAAAGCGTCCGATAATAACGCCTCTTTCGATACTCCTTATCATATCATCAAGCGGTGTTTCGCCCGATTCGACAACCAGCGAAAACGATGAATTCTTCGCTCGGAGATTGCCCGTTTTGTTCGCAACGTATTTCGAAAGCATAAAGCTTTGTAAAACGCCGTTTTTTATAAAATCGTAATCCTCGGAAATATATCCCTCGCCCGTGTAGCGCTCGCCGTTTACAATGCGCTCGTCGCTCGGCTTAAAGGATATATTTATTCTTTCGTCGGCTACCTTTTGACCGAGCTTGTCTTTCCAGAGCGAAGTGCCGTCGAGCAATACTCCGTCGGAAGCGAAATTGCGGCAGATATTTCCGAATACCGTGCTCACAAGACAGCCGGGGGTAAAAATAACCGTGCCGACAAACTTTCCGTCGGTGCTTGCCGAATCGATCTGGTTTTCTATATCGGTCAGCTCGCGTTCGATAAAGGCGCAATCGATAAAAGGCGTGTCGAGGTCGGTAACAGTAACGTCACTGCCGAAGAATGAGGTCGATTTTTCGCCCTCGTGCGCCGAATACATAAGCTCGGCGTTGTAACAGCCGCTTTCCGAAAAATAGCAGTTGCCCGTCGTGCTCATATAAACACCCTTTGCCGAAATATGCTTGACTATCATCTGCTCGACGATAATCTTCGGGTGTCTTGTCTTAATGTCATCCAATAATTCTTTCGTGCGGAAAAAGAGCTTTTCGGTATCGGGCACCAAAGCACCGCTTTTAAAGTAACGCTCGCCGTTGTTCTTCGCAAGCTCCCAATCCTTATCGGGCGTTGCGCTTTCCGCCGCGGCAATACAGCCGTCAATCGCTTCGTCGAGCGATTCTTCGTCGAATCGGTTTATCGAAATCGAGCCCTTTTTACCGCCGATAAAAACGGTTATGCCGACGTAACGGTTAAAGAGCGTGCGGAAGAGCGAAAATTCGCCGCCGTCGACGTTGAATTCGCGCATTTCGCTTTCTCTTACCGAGCAATGCGCCATATCGACACCGCGCTTTTGCACCTTTTCAATTATTTCGCTTGCAATATTTCTGTATTTTTCCATATCAGCGACCTCCGATCATAACCTTACAGCGCAGTGCGGGCCCGCCCATACCGACAGGCATAGGCTGCTTCTTTCCGCAAAAGCCAGAGCTCGACCAGGTAACCGTATCCGAAACCATATCGACGGTTTTGAGCATATTGAACGCCACGCCCGAAATTGTGGTGTCGAGCAGTGCTCTGCCGAGCTTGCCGTTCTTTATTTCATAGCCCATCGAAACGCCGAACATAAACTCGCCCGTCGTGTCTGCCTGACCGTTGCTCGAATCGATAAGATAATATCCGTCCTCGACGCTCGCAATCATATCCTCTAGCTTGTCTTTGCCGGGGAGCACGGCGGTGTTGCGCATACGGATAAGCGGCTCGTCCGAAAAACCCCAAGCGCGTGCGTTTCCGCAGGGCTCCATACTGAAGCGTTGTGCGGATTCGCGGTTGTTCATATATCCGACAAGAATACCGTTTTCGATAATCTTCGCATCGGTCGCTTCGACCCCTTCGTCATCGACGTAAACGGGCAGGGGCGCTTTTTCACCGAACGCGGTGTGTGCAAAGTCGGTAAGGCTCACTATTTCGCTTGCGACCTGCTTGTTAAGATAAGGCCCCGCAACGCTTCCGCCCAAAACCAAATCGGCTTCAACGGTGTGACCGACAGCCTCGTGCGCGAGCATACCCGTCATCATACCGCCGAGTACAACAGTCTTTTCGCCCGCATCGGCATAAATACCCTCGCGCTTTTGCATAAGTCGCTCGTAAAGCGCATCGATTTCGGCATAAAGGCTTTCGGGGTTTTTGAAATGTGCTTCAAATCCGCCCTCGCCGCCGAACGCCTTGAAAAGCTCAACGGGAACGCCGTTTTTCGTTTCTGCGTTGAGAAAAACGTAAATATATGAGCGCTGTAAGCAGGTGTGCGCGTCAAACCCGTTCGAAACGCATAAAAGCTTTTCCATCGAATCCTCACGCGCGGCAACGGTGCGGCTCGCAAGATTTTTGTATTTGCTCACAAGATAATCGTCGATGCTTCTTGCGAAATCGACGTACGTTTTCTGCTCTGCGTCGCTCGCGTCGTAGTCGAGCATCCGTTTTCCGCTGTTGATGCAGGGCAAAGCGGGTCTGCCCTTGTTCACGCATTTGTCCATAAAATCGGCGTTTTCGGTAGCGGCGCGCAAAACCGCCTCTGCCGCATCGGGCGAATATTCCGCCATAGATGCAAAGCCGTAGGTGCCGTTTTTATAAACGCGTGCCGAAATACCCGAAATATCGGTGCGGGAGTTCCCCGTGAGGTTGCCCGAAACGATCGTCACCCCGCGTGAGCGCGAAAGCTGTCCGCGAAGCTCGGTATGCGCGTTCGGCGCAAAAAGTATCTTTTTGGGAGTAATAATGTCTTTAAGCAAAGCTTTACCTCCTTGTTTTTCTTACTTATATAGTATAGCACCGTTTCATATAATTGTAAACAGTTCAATTTTCACAATAAATTATAAAATAAATGTGACAAAACGCCCCTTAGATTCGTCTGTATGGTTGAACGCGAAAAAAGCGCTTCGATAAGCCGAGAAGCCTTAAAGCTATTGACAAAAAAACGTTAATATGATAGACTACTCTTGTCAAATGCGTTAGACGACCGCGTAAGCGGCGCGGAGGACTGTAATGTCGCAAATTTTCCTGACAGTATTTAATCTTAGTATAGCTGCCTGCTGGCTTATTGCGGCGGTCCTTTTGGTGCGCCTTGCGTTCGGCAAACGAATGCCGAAATGGATAAGCTGCTGCCTTTGGGGCTTGGTCGCGGTAAGACTGCTGATTCCTTTTACTTGGGAAAGCAATCTCTCGCTCGTTCCGAACAGCAGGCTCGAAATAACCGCCGAACAGCAAATAACCGAGCAGTCGGGTGCAGATTGGCAAAAAAACGAACAGCAGGGAAGCGAAAGCGGATATATTTCCGAAATTTCGGGCGGCGAAAGCATCGATAACTCCCTACCCGTTTTCGAAAACAGCGAACCGTTCGGGCAAATCGGCGAAGCCTCGGAGGGTAATACCGAAAATATCGGCGGCGTATCGAACGTTATTGTCGATACCGAAGCTTCTGCGCCTGCTTTGAACGAAAACGAATTGATTTTGCCCGAAAACCAACCGATAACCGAAGCGGTTGTCAAGCAGGAAAACGAAATAAAGGGCATATCCCCAAAAACCGCGGGCACGCTCGGCATAGTCTGGCTTTGCGGTGCCGTGGCAATGCTTATCTATTCGTTTGTTACCTATATTTTACTTAAAAGGCGAGTAATGCTTTCGATCCCCTGCGGAGATAAGGTACGCAAGGGCGAATGTGTCGAATCTCCCTTCGTTTTCGGGCTTTTCCGTCCGAGAATATATATCCCCTTCGGGCTTTCGGCAGAGACCGAAAAATGCGTTATCGCTCACGAACGCGCCCATTTAAAGCGCAACGACCACCTCGTAAAGCCGCTCGGATTTCTTATCCTTTCGGTTTATTGGTTCAATCCGCTTGTCTGGGTGGCGTATATCCTTCTTTGCCGCGACATCGAATACGCCTGCGACGAAAAGGTTATCAACGATCTTCCTCACGAGGAACGCAAGGCGTATGCCTATGCACTGCTCGAATGTGCCGTCGCACATAAGCGTATATCCGCCTGCCCTGTTGCCTTCGGTGAAACCGGAGTAAAGGAACGCGTGGAAAATACGATGAAATACAAAAAGCCTGCTTTTTGGATAAGCCTCGTAAGCATTTTCCTCTGTGCTATGGTTGCCGCGCTGTTTTTAACGACCAGCGCGGGCGAAAACAATGAACCGAGCGCGGAATCGGTTGCCGAACAAAGCTCGGAGGAATCGCAAGCGCTTCTCCGGAACCCCGAAGAGCTTGAATATATTGATAATCTTTTCGCGGTATTGCCGATAGAGGACGATATCGAAAAATATTCGGGCTGTTACCGCTATGAATCGGACGACCACAGTGTTATGCCGATACTGTTCGTTCCCAAAACCGTGCTCTATGATATTCGGGTGTATTCGCTCGATTTGGCGGACGATTGGGTGGAAAGCGGAAATATGATTATCGAAAACATTCTTTTCGAAGCCGAAAGGATTACCGATACGAAACCGCTTCTTGCCGATATTCAGCTTGTCGATGCCTTTGCGGTAAGAGGTATTTCCTTTACCGACGAAAACGGAAACGAGCATTTTTATAAAATTTCCGACAGCGCGATAGACGGAAGCCCGATTGTTTCGGAATTCAAAACCCAAAAGGGCGAGGAAAGCACCCTGCCCGAAGAAAACGAGCCCGAAACGAGTGAGCCCGAAACAAGCGAGCCCGAAACGAGTGAGCCCGAAGAAAACGAGCCCGAAACAAGCGAGCCCGAAGTAAACGAGCCCGAAGTAAACGAGCCCGAAACAAGCGAGCCTGAACAGAACGCGCCCCAATCTAACGGAAAGGTAAACGTGGTCGGTAAGACTTTGGGTGCGGGCGGTGCTTCGCAGGGGGATTGGATATATTACGTCGAGGGCAACCAATTCTTCAAAATCAATCAAAACACCTATAAGTCGGAAACGATCTTTATTCTTCCTACGGGCTGGGCATCGAATTTAAACGTTGTGGGTGATTGGCTCTATTTCAGCGTGCCCGAAACCACCGATGAAAGCGCGTATATAGGTAAAGTGCGTACCGATGGCAGAGATTTCCAAAAAATCGTGTATACCAACGACGTTTGGGAGGTGCTCGTTATCGGCGAAACGGTATATTACACCTCAACAAACAACCCCTATACCGTTTGGGCAAAGGACGTTGCTCCGCTTTATTCGGTATCGGTAAACGGCGGCGCGGTAACGCAGGTACACGACGGCAGCGTGGAAAATCTTGTGGCTGACGAAAATTATATCTATTTTCAATACAGAGAAAAGGACGGCGGAAAAAGAAGCTTTGTGCGTATGAATCACAACGCTACTTCCCGACAAACTCTTTGGATAAACGAGCTTGCGGGGACGGAAATCGACTCTTTCGGCTTTGTGGTCAGCGAAGGACGCATTTA
This sequence comes from Eubacteriales bacterium, assembly GCA_045636285.1. Classification (GTDB taxonomy): domain Bacteria; phylum Bacillota; class Clostridia; order Oscillospirales; family CAG-382; genus Coliplasma. The sequence continues at coordinate 4,245 of JAZTXJ010000063.1, read as the reverse complement.
TTTTGCCGAACGGTATGATAATTCCGAAACCTACCGCACGGTCAGCTCCATAAGCATAAACGGCGGAGATTACGTTGCACATTTCAGAGCAAATCTGTGTTCGAGCTCGCTGTGGGCGAAAAACGGAAAGATATATTTCAGCGGCGTAGCTCCCGAATACCGCGACGGCTATATCGGTGAATACGGAGACTTAGGCTTGACCGAGTACGATATGGCAAGCGGTAGATTCACCGCGCTTTCTGGTAGATTCACCGCGCTTTATGATGAATGCCAATACTTCTATCCGACAAACGAAATGTTGGTGGTTCCCGAAATGCACGCTCTGTGGCTTTATGATTACGACAGCAAAACCTTTACAAAGGTGCTTCTATACGTGTGATATATAAACCTCGCAACAAAAACAAAGAAAGGAACAAAGTTATGAAACGCAAAAAAACAACCTACGGAATCTTTAAATATTGTACGGCGGTGATTCTCCTCTTGTCTTTGCTCCTTATTTCGACCGCCTGCGATAAAAAGGAAGAGGGCGAGCAGGGCATAGTCTCCGAATTTTCGGAAGCATCAAACGCGCCCCAAGATCTTCCGTGGAATCCCGAAGAGCTCGATTATATCGACGGCTTGTTCGCGGTATTGCCGATAGAGGACGATATTGGAAAATATACCGGTCAACGCTATGAAGCACCCGAAAGCGAGCACAGCGTATCGCCGATAATCTTTATCCCCAAAAACACCATTTACGACGTCAGAATATTCACGATAAACGACGATTGGGCTGATATAAGCGATAAAAAGATAGAAAATATACTTTTCGAAACCGAAAAGGTAACACCCCAAAAGCCGCTTATTGCAGATATTCAGTTTGTCGATCTCTTTGCGGTAAGAGGAATTTCCTTTAAGGATGCGGACGGCAACGAGCATTTTTATGAAATATCCGACAGCCCAATAGACGGAAGCCTGATTGTTTCGAAATTCAAAAACGGCGAAACCGAGGAAAGCCAAGGCGGCGAGGAATCCGATTCCGAAGACGAAATATATTGCGTGAAGCAATGGGAAGAGAGCGAGGACAAAAAAACCATCTTTTTTTCGGAATACAGCAACGGTGTGATACTCGAAAACACCGTGTTCTTTGAGGATTCCGAAAAGCAGATAAAAAAATCCGAAGCTCTTACCAGGAACAGCGAGCTTTTAAAGGAAGTCGGCTACAAGGACGGCGAATTGACCGAAAAGCGCTATTTTAAAGACGGTGCGTTGCTTTACACCTTGAAAACGGACGTGTATGAGTACGAAGATAGTCATATTTTCGGCACTGAAGTAAGACACACCTACGACAGCTCGGGACGCTTGCTTTCGTCGCATTACGGCAAGTCCGACGTCTACTATCTCTCCGACGGCAAGACCTACTATTTGTGCTACGATGACCCGAGCGACCCTTGGGATATGAGGCTTTATAACGGCTTTACCGAATTTTACGAATATCAGGAAAAGGTTGCTGATTTTCTTGCCGACGAGGAGGGCAATTACCTTTCGGTTAAGCAGGCAGGCGAAGGCTACACCGCAGAAGAAGCGGAGGAAATTATTAAATCCGCTTTGTCCTACCGAGATGAAATATACGATATGAAAAAGCTGTGGGACGAATACATAATCGCAGAATAACACAAAAAGGCAGCTCTAATCCAAAAGGATGTCATCCAATTCATAATCCCGTGGACGAAGAAACAGGCATATGGGCGCATATTAGACATGTGAAAATAATGGGTGTGCATATCGAAGTATCATAAAAGAGGGGGCAAAAAGTTATGTATGCAAATGGTTTATATATTCAAGATGTGTCAAAGGATATGACAAATTTTCTATCTGAAGGAAAATTTCGTTTGGCGGATAGAGTTTATAACGGTGTTGCTCGTTATATTCATTTCCCGCTATTGAGACGTTCAGATGAATCATCTAAAAAAATAACCGATACAATGACAAAAAACATATACGAAGGCCTTTCCTTGGAAGATGATATTTTGCCATTGTGGGTTATTAACGACTTCAATTTATATAACGAGTATTTAAAGCAGTGCGAGCGCTTAAAAATTAAAATAAGAATCCTCTTCATAGAATCCACCAGACAATATCCCTTATGGCAAGGAACATTACCTGAATTAAAAACTATCGGATATGAGATAATTAATCCCAATCTGTGCGATGAGTCCTTTTGCTGGTTATTAAACTCTGAAAAATACAAGCATTATGCCGAAAAACTTAACCAATACGGTTTGTTTGATGATTTTGAAACCGCCGAAGCATTTTATAATGAATTAAACGAAAAAGAAAATGGTTTTATTGAGGAGTGCGATGGATTAATAGCAAGAATTAGTGTATTAAAAGACAGATAAAATTCAAATCATTAATAAAAAGTCACGGTGTAGAACTTTTCTGCGTTCTATACCGTGACTTTATTGCACTCGCCAATCGGTTTTTTTATAGGATATTGAAAACATCCTTATGAGAAGTAGCCTTCGGGCTCCTTTTGATTTGCTTGTCGGCAAAGAAACGGTTAAGAAAATCGCAAAAAGCGAAATATGCCGAAAAATCAAGCGAAGCTGAGCTTCTATTTTTGAATATTTTTATTGATTTCTTGGAATTTATATGTTAAAATCTTTTGGTATAAGAAATCTAAAAAAAGAAAGGAATTCCGACTATGGATGCTCTTTTGGAAGTATTCGGTAATTTCGCGAATATTGAACCCGGTATGATAGTTATGTGGCTTATCGGCGGCATACTTATCTATCTCGCAATAAAAAAGGATATGGAGCCTACCCTTCTTCTCCCGATGGGCTTCGGCGCTATCCTCGTTAACCTGCCCCTTTCGGGCGCTATCGGCGATCACGGCCCGATCACAACGCTTTACAACGCAGGTATTCAGAACGAGCTTTTCCCGCTCATTCTCTTTATCGGTATCGGCGCGATGATCGACTTCGGTCCGCTTCTTTCCAACCCCAAGCTTATGCTCTTCGGCGCGGCGGCACAGTTCGGTATCTTCTTCACGCTTTGCACCGCTTCGCTCTTCTTTGCCGATAAGGATGCCGCTTCTATCGCTATCATCGGCGCGGCAGACGGTCCTACCTCGATCGTCGTTGCACAGGCGCTCGGTACTCCCTACGTCGGCGCGATAATGGTTGCGGCTTATTCCTATTTGGCGCTCGTTCCCATTATTCAGCCCCCCGTTATCAAGCTCCTCACCACCAAAAAGGAACGTATGATAAGAATGCCCTACGTTCAGCGTGAGGTATCGCAGACCACAAAGATTCTTTTCCCGATAATTCTTACCGTTATCGCAGGTCTTGTCGCACCCGATTCGGTTGCGCTTATCGGCTTCCTTATGTTCGGTAACCTTATTCGTGAATGCGGCGTGCTCGCTTCGCTTTCCGAAACCGCACAGAAGGTGCTTGCAAACCTCGTTACCATCTTCCTCGGTATCACTATTGCAGGTCAGATGCACTACGAAAAGTTCTTAAGCCCCGCAACGCTTCTTATTCTCGGCCTCGGTCTTGTTGCGTTCGTATTCGATACCGCGGGCGGTATACTTTTTGCAAAGTTCTTGAACCTCTTCTTAAAGACCAAGCTCAACCCCATGATCGGCGCGGCGGGTATTTCGGCATTCCCGATGGCAGGCAGAGTCGTTCACAAAATGGCGCTCAAGGAAGACCCCCAGAACTTCATTCTCATGCAGGCTACCGGCGTTAACGTTTCGGGTCAGATCGCTTCCGTTATCGCAGGCGGTATGATTCTTAACTTCTTCGGTTAATAGGGAAAGGAGCTATAAAATGAAAAAAACAATACTCTTTCTCTTGACCGCGGTAATTCTCTGCTCGATTTTCGCGGTGTTCGCCGCGGCAGAGGGCGCAGACGAATCTATCGTCGACGTCGAGCTCGATTGGCACCCCGAAAACGCTGTTGTGAATCTTAAATATATGGGCTTGGGTATGCTCGGTATTTTCGTCGTTGTCGGCGTGGTAATGGGTATCACCTATCTTTTGAACGCCGTTACAGGCAAAAAGAAACAGTAAAAAGCATCGGCTGTTGTGAAAACAACGGCCGATTTTTTCTTTAAAAACATTGCCAAATTGTGTTTGGTGCGTTATAATATAAAAAAATAAAAAAAGGATATACGCTATAAATATGAACAACAAAAGAAGCAGCGGCGTGCTTATGAGCATATCTGAGATACCGTCGGAATACGGGGTCGGCGTTTTCGGC
>JAZTXJ010000062.1:0-1790 GCA_045636285.1 Eubacteriales bacterium | reverse complement strand
AAGCTCAAGCTCGCTATTCTTATGGACAAGCACGATACCATCGGTATCGACTGTGTGGCAATGTGCGTTAACGACGTTGTTTGCGTCGGTGCAAAGCCCTTGTTCTTCCTCGATTATATCGCATGCGGCAAGAACTATCCCGAAAAGATCGCAGAGCTCGTTGCAGGCGTTGCCGAAGGCTGTGTTCAGTCGGGCGCGGCTCTTATCGGCGGCGAAACCGCAGAACACCCCGGTATGATGCCCCACGATGAATATGACCTTGCAGGCTTTACCGTTGGCGTGGTAGATAAAAAGAAGATTATCGATAACAAGCGTATGGCGGCAGGCGATGTCGTTATCGCGCTTCCTTCCACCGGCATTCACTCCAACGGCTTCTCGCTCTGCCGTAAGGTGTTCGATATCGATAATAACAATCCCGAGCTTTATAAGCCCAACGCTGATCTCGGCGGCAAGACCATTGCAGAAACTCTGCTTGTTCCCACCAAGATTTACGTTAAACCCGTACTTGCTCTTATCGAAGCGGTTGACGTAAAGGGTATTTCGCACATCACCGGCGGCGGCTTCTATGAAAATATTCCGCGCAGCATTCCCGACGGATTGGGCGCAAAGATAGAAAGAAGCGCGGTCAAGGTGCTTCCTATCTTCGATCTTATTGCAAAAACGGGCAATATCAGCGAACGCGATATGTTCAATACCTTTAATATGGGTGTTGGTATGAGCGTTGTTGTTCCCGCAAGCGACGTTGAAAAGGCAATCGACGTACTTAAAGAAAACGGTATCGATGCTTACGTTATCGGCGAAATTATCGAATCCGAAAACAAAATCACTATTGCTTAATATATCACTTAACAATGACATAGGCAGTCAAAAGCTGCCTATGCCTATTGTTGTTTTATGAAAGGGAAGTCATTATGCCGAATTCTCAATTAAGAATTGCCGTTTTGGTATCGGGCGGCGGCACCAATCTTCAAGCGCTTATAGATGCAGAAAAAAGGGGAGAGCTGGGTAACGGTAAAATATCGTTGGTTATCGCATCGAAGCCCGGCGTTTATGCGCTTGAAAGAGCAAAGGATAATGGTATCGAATCGATGCTGCTCGCACGCAAGGAATACGCAAGCATTGCGGATTATTCGAAGGCACTTGCCGAAGCAATGACCGAAGCGAATATCGATCTTGTCGTACTCGCGGGATTTCTTACCATTATTGACGAACAGGTATATAACGCCTTCCCGAACAGAATACTTAACGTTCACCCCGCACTTATCCCTTCGTTCTGCGGAAAAGGCTATTACGGCTTGCACGTTCACGAAGCCGCGCTCGAAAAGGGCGTAAAGGTATCGGGTGCAACGGTGCATATCGTAACGCCCGAATGCGATGCAGGTCCGATAGTGCTTCAAAAAGCAGTAGAGGTAATGCAGGGCGATACCCCCGAAACGCTTCAAAAGAGAATAATGGAAGAAGCGGAATGGAAAATACTTCCCGAAGCAGTAAAGCTTTTCTGCGACGGCAGAATTAACGTTGAAAATAACAGAGTAACGATAAAAGGAGAATGAAATGAAGGTATCTACTATTGCAAACGAACTCAATTCCCTTAAATACCACGGAAGAGGAATAATCATCGGCAAATCCGCCGATGCGAAAAAGGCCGTTACCGCTTATTTTATAATGGGTAGAAGCGTCAACAGCCGTAACCGCGTTTTTGTTGCAGAAGGCGAAGCAATGCGTACAAAGGCGTTTGACGAATCGAAGATGGTAGATCCCCATCTTATCATTTACTATCCCGTACGCGT
>JAZTXJ010000061.1:0-7194 GCA_045636285.1 Eubacteriales bacterium | reverse complement strand
TTTCAGGTTGTCGCTATCGGCATGGGTGTTGTGTTCGGCGTTCTTATTTTGCTCATTGGAATTTTGCAGTTGTTCAAGCTCTTTTCCGGTGATAAAAAAGAGCCGAAGATGAAATCCAAAGAAGAAACGGTAACATCCGCGCCTGTTGCTTCGAATACGGTAAATGCCGCACAAGACGAAGAACAGAAACTGGTTGCAATTGCCACTTCTGCAATTGCCGCTTCGCGTGGTAAAAACGAAGTAGACTTCAGAGTGTTGTCGTTTGCTCCTATCGGAGGTAACGCTCCCGTAGTTGAAACAAAGCCTGCTCAAACTGTAGCTCCCGTTGCAGAAACCGTTTCGGCTCCGAAGGCAGAACCCGAAGTAAAATCCGCACCTGTTGTTGCAGGCGAGGGCGAAAAGATTTCCGCACCGTTGCCCGGCAATATTCTTGACGTAAAGGTTTCCAATGGCGCTTCCGTAAAGAAGGGTGACATCCTTTGTATACTTGAAGCCATGAAAATGGAAAATGAAATCGTTGCTCCCAAAGACGGTACTATCGTTACCGTTGCCGCTACAAAGGGTTCTTCTGTCAACACCGGCGATCTTCTCTTTGTGATCGGTTAAAGTGTAAAGTTAATTTTACACCTGAACAATTTTTATAAGTTTAAATTAATTTTGACGTTATATTTAAGGAGAAAATTATCATGGTTAAAAAGTATATTGTTACCATTAACGGAACCGGTTACGAAGTAATCGTAGAAGAAGCAGCTATTAATGCTTCGTTCAATACTGCTCCTGTTGCAGCTCCCGTAGCTCCTGCTGCACCCGCACCTGCTGCAGCTCCCGCTCCCGCGGCTGCTCCTGCACCTGCTCCCGCTGCTGCACCTGCTGACGGCGTAAAGATCAACGCACCTCTTCCCGGCAACATCCTCGACGTTAAGGTTTCTGCCGGCGCAACCGTTAAGAAGGGCGACATTCTTTGCATTCTCGAAGCTATGAAGATGGAAAACGAAATCGTTGCTCCTCAGGACGGCACTATCGCTACCGTTTCTGCTACCAAGGGTTCCTCTGTTAACACCGGCGATCTTCTTTTTGTAATCGGTTAATCGATCATTCTAAAAAGAATATTAAGAAAGGTGTTATATTATGTTAGAAGCTTTGAAGGGACTGTTTGGTCAGTCCGGATTCGGAAACCTATATAATGCCGAAGAACCTTTTGAATATTTTGGCATTAAATCCAATTTTGACTTTGGTACGATCATCATGCTTTTGGTGGCGTGCTTGCTCTTCTACCTTGCAATCGTTAAGAAGTTCGAACCGTTGCTCCTTCTTCCTATTGCTTTCGGTATGTTGCTTGTTAATATTCCCGGTCCTGTGGGTGACGCTGTATATCACAGCGAAATCTTCATAAACGAAACCGGTTATATCGATTGGGCATCTCTTGCTCACGGCGGCGGACTTATCGACTATTTATATCTCGGCGTTAAGCTCGGTATTTATCCTCCCCTTATCTTCCTCGGCGTCGGCGCAATGACCGACTTCAAGCCTCTTATCGCTAACCCGAAGAGCCTTCTTCTCGGTGCGTCCGCACAGCTCGGCGTATTCGTTGCTTTCTTCGGTGCGCTTATGCTCGGCTTTTCTGTTGCGGAAGCTGCTTCTATCGGTATTATCGGCGGTGCAGACGGTCCTACCGCAATTTACGTTACAAAAACCCTCGCTCCCAACCTTTTGGGCGCGATTGCGATTGCCGCATACTCCTACATGGCACTCGTTCCGTTCATTCAGCCTCCTATCATGAAGGCGTTCACCTCTAAGAAGGAACGTCAGATTGTTATGGGTCAGCTTCGTACCGTTTCCAAGACCGAAGAAATCGTATTCCCGATCGTTGTTGCACTTGTTGTAAGTATCATTCTTCCTTCCGCTGCAGCACTTGTCGGTATGCTTATGCTCGGTAACCTCTTGAAGGTTTGCGGCGTTGCGGAAAGACTTTCCAAAACCGCATAGAACGAGCTCATGAATATCGTTACTATCCTTCTCGGTGTTTCTGTCGGTGCTACCGCTGATGCGGCTAACTTCCTCAAACTCGAAACCCTTATGATTATAGGCCTTGGCCTTGCGGCGTTTGCTGTTGCTACCTTCGGCGGTGTTCTCTTCGGTAAGATTATGTGCATCGTAACCAAGGGCAAAATCAATCCCCTTATCGGTTCTGCAGGCGTTTCTGCTGTTCCTATGGCGGCTCGCGTTTCGCAGATGGTCGGTCAGAAAGAAAACCCCGCAAACTTCCTTCTCATGCACGCTATGGGTCCCAACGTTGCAGGTGTTATCGGTTCCGCTGTTGCGGCAGGCGTATTCCTTGCAATGTTCAGCTAATTAAAGGAAAGGTGAATTATTATGGCTAATAAAGTTAAGATTACAGAAACAGTCCTTCGTGACTCTCACCAGTCGCTTATCGCGACCAGAATGACCACCGATGAAATGATCGAGATCCTTCCCGAACTCGATAAAGTCGGTTACCATTCGCTCGAAGCTTGGGGTGGCGCAACCTTCGACTCCTGCCTCCGCTTCCTTAACGAAGATCCCTGGCAGAGACTCCGCACCATCAAGGATCACTGCCCGAACACTCCTCTCCAGATGCTCTTCAGAGGTCAGAACATTCTCGGTTACAGACACTACGCAGATGACGTTGTTGAATACTTCGTACAGAAGTGTGTAGCAAACGGTATGGACATCATCCGTATATTCGACGCACTTAACGATCCCCGTAACCTCAAAACCGCTATCGATGCAACCAAAAAGGAAAAGGGTCACGTTCAGGCGGCTATTTCCTATACTACCGGCCCTGTATTCACCAACGAATACTTCGCTAAGTATGCTAAGCAGCTCGAAGAAATGGGCGCAGACAGTATCTGTATCAAGGATATGTCCGGTCTTCTTAAGCCCTACGATGCATACGATCTCGTAACTGCTATCAAGTCTATCGTTAAGATTCCGATACAGCTCCACACTCACTACACCAGCGGTCTTGCTTCCATGACCGTTCTCAAGGCTATCGAAGCAGGTGTTGACGTAGTTGATACCGCTATCTCTCCGATGGCTCTCGGTACTTCTCAGCCCGCTACCGAACCGATCGTTGCAACCCTTCAGGATACTCCCTTCGATACCGGTCTTGATCTTGCTCAGCTCGATAAGATCTCCAAGCACTTCGATGCTCTCCGTGAAAAGTATATCGCTAACGGTCAGCTCGATCCCAAGCTTTTGAAGGTTAACGTTAACGCTCTTATGTATCAGGTTCCCGGCGGAATGCTCTCTAACCTTCTTTCTCAGCTCAAGCAGGCTGGTAAGAGCGAAAAGCTTCAGGAGGTTCTCGAAGAAGTTCCTCGCGTAAGAGAAGATGCAGGTTATCCTCCTCTCGTAACTCCTACCTCTCAGATCGTAGGTACTCAGGCTGTATTTAACGTTCTTATGGGCGAAAGATACAAGAACGTTACCAAGGAATTCAAGGGTATGGTAAGAGGCGATTACGGTAAAACTCCTTGCCCCATCGATCCCGAATTCGTTAAGAAGATTATCGGCGACGAAAAGCAGATCACCTGCCGTCCCGCTGATGAAATCAAGCCCGAACTTGAAACTCTCAGAGCTAAGCTCGGCGATAAGGCTCAGCAGGAAGAAGACGTGCTCTCCTACGCACTCTTCGATCAGGTTGCTCTTAAGTTCTTCGATAAGCGCGATGAAGGTCTCGCTGTTGCAAAGGCTCTCGCAAGCGCTTCCGAATCCAAGTACAACGTAAATATCCGCGAAGTTAAATAAGCATTTTAAAGGCAGGTCAATCGACCTGCCTTTTGTTTTTCTATTTAAAAAATTTATAGTTGCTTTGTTTGATTATTTATGGTAAAATGCATCTGCTTGAAGGAGCGAAATCGTTAATATATGAAGACGAGGAAAATTTATGGAACTTGATAAAATCGCAAACGGCATTCGCCAAGAGGAAATAGATTTTCCGAAAAGATTTGCGAAATTTATCGAAAAAGATTACGGAATCTTATTCTATATGGAAGATAATAAAGATTCATACGACGGAAATCATGCTTGCATATATCCCGAAAAGATAAACGATTTAGGTTCTGTGTTGGATGATATTACGCAATTTTATAAGAAATTAGGGATCGATGCTTCAATTTATCATCCTTATGTTAAAGATTATTTTTCGGACAACGAGGAAATTCTAAAAGCGCATGGATATACACATGTTTCAAAACCTGATCATAGAGTTATGCTGCTTACTGCAGAAAATAACATAAAAACAGAAAACCGATTGCAAATAAAAGTATTAAGATATTGGGACGAGCGTATTGCAAACGATATACTCATTCCGAGCGGCGAGCCATGGGAGATTGAAGTAACGAAAAAACGACTTCAGCAAGAAGGTACATATTTGTTTATGGGCTTGCTTGAAGGGCGTGCTGTCGTATATACAGATATCCACATTTCCGAACATAATAACACGCGATTTGATTATATAGTAACATCAAAGGAACATCGCGGAAAAGGATATGCAAGCGAGCTCTTGAGCTATGTGGTGGAATATTGTAAGCAACATGAGTTTCCTATTTGTTGGCAGTGGGCAGGTCCTTCGGAGAATATTTGTTACAAAGCGGGTTTTCGTGAAGCGTTTACTATGGAAGCAGGTTATGCAAAGCGATAAAAAAACAGGGCTCAAAGCCCTGTTTTTGCTTTATTATCTTTGTACTCGTCCCGAGCCGGAGCCTTTTGCAAGGCTTTCTACTTCGGCAACGGAAACCATATTGTAGTCGCCTTCAACGCTGTGCTTTAAGCAAGAAGCCGCAACTGCAAATTCGATTGTTTTTTGATTATCGAATTGGTTAAGAATGCTATAAATTAATCCTGCACCGAAGCTATCGCCGCCGCCGACACGATCTACGATATGCATATCGTACTTGCGAGAGAAATATGCTTCATTATCGATATAAAGCATTGCGCTCCACTTGTTATCGTTTGCGCTGATGCTTTCGCGCAGGGTAATAGCGACGCCTTTGAATCCAAAGGTTTCGGTGAGCTGCTTTGCAACGCTGATATAGCCTTCGCGGTTAAGCTTACCGCTTTCTATATCGGTGTTTTCTGCTTCGATACCGAATACGTCCTTTGCATCCTCTTCGTTTGCGATACAGTAATCAACGTATTTGCAAACCTCGGTCATAACAGCTTTTGCTTCTTCTTTTGTCCAAAGCTTTTTGCGATAGTTAAGGTCTGTCGAAACGGTAATGCCCATTTCTTTTGCGGTTTTACAAGCTTCGATAGTGATTTCTGCGGCGTTTTTGCTGAGAGCAGGGGTGATACCCGTTACGTGAAACCACTTTGCACCTTCGAGAATGGATTTCCAATCAAAATCGGAAGAGGTTGCTTCGGCAATAGCGGCGCCTGCGCGGTCGTAAACAACCTTGCTGGGACGCTGGGAAGCGCCCTTTTCGCAGTAATAGATACCGACACGATTTCCGCCGCGAACTATTTTGCTTGTATCAACACCGAATTTACGGAGTGAGTTTGCAGCCATTTGACCGATTTCGTGAGCGGGAAGCTTTGTGACGAATGCAACGTCTTCTCCGTAATTAGCAAGGCTTACGGCAACGTTTGCTTCGGCGCCGCCAAAGGTTGCTTGGAATTTTTCGGACTGAACGAATCTCAAATATCCTTCGGGTGCGAGTCTTAACATAAGCTCGCCGAAGGTTATTATCTTATTTGCCATTGATTTTTTCCATAAGCATCGCCGTGTTTTCGGCAATGTTTCCTTTCATGATGAATGAGCCGCCGATTGCCTGAATTTTATCGAATGCAAGGTATTCTTCGATATTGTTCATATCGACACCGCCGGTAGGAACGAATTTGATTTGAGGAAAGGGTGCGGTAAGTGCTTTCATTGCCTTCAGACCGCCGTAAATGCCCGCAGGAAAGAATTTTACGGTTGTTATGCCCAGAGATATTGCCTTCATAATTTCGGTCGGTGTAACGCAACCGGGGAAGTAAGGGATATTGTTTTCGACACAATAAACCGCAACCTCTTCGGAAAGACCGGGCGAAACTATAAATTCTGCGCCTGCTTCGAGAGCCTTTATGCACTGTTCGAGATTTATTACAGTACCTGCGCCTATGCACATATCGGGATAAAGCTTTTTACCGAGCGCGATTGCTTCTGCCGCGCAAGCGGTTCTGAAGGTGATTTCAGCGCAGGGAAGTCCGCCCTTGCAAAGCTCACCGAGAATATGTTCGGTTTCTTCGATTTTGTTAATAACGACAACGGGAATAAATCTGTAATCGTTTATCATATTATGCCTCCGCTTTGTCTTTTTCGATTGCTTCGAAAAGACCTGTCAGGTAGGTTGCGCCCATTGCGCGATCGTACAAGCCGTAGCCGGGCTTCGCATCTTCGCCCCAAACGTTTCTGCCGTGGTCGGGACGAACATAACCGTCGAATCCGTTATCAACAAGCGCTTTGCAGATAGCATAGGTATCGATATTGCCGCTTGCGGTCTGATGTCCGTTTTCGTAAAAATCGGTTTCGTTTATATATTTTAACTGACGGAGGTGTGCAAAATATATACGCTTTGCGAAACGTGCGGATATTTTAACAAGATCGTTAAAGCGTCCTGCGCCGAGCGAGCCGGTGCAGAAGGTAAGACCGTTGTGAGGATTGGGAACGGCTTCCAATAATCTTGCTAGGTCGTCCTCGGTGCTGATTATACGGGGAAGTCCGAACACTGCCCAAGGCGGATCGTCGGGGTGGATAGCCACGTTGACGCCTGCGGCATCGCATGCGGGCATAATTGCATTAAGGAAATATACGAGATTTTCAAAAAGCTTTTCTCGTGTCATATCCTTGTATTTATCGAGCAGCTCGTTAAGCTCTTCGGTCGAATAGCTTTCGTCCCAGCCGGGAAGATGAAGATTGCGCGGGTCGAGCTTTGCGAAATCGTCTTCGCTGTAAGAAAGGGAGTTTGCGCCGTCTTTATGCTTGAAATAAAGATTGGTACGCAACCAGTCGAAAACCGGCATAAAGTTGTAGCAAACACATTTTACACCGACTTTTCCGCAGTTGATGATGTTTTGCTTATAAACTTCGATATAGCGATCTCTTGTCGGAAGTCCGAGCTTAATATCCTCGTGTACGGGGATGCTTTCGATTACTTCCATTTCAAGACC
>JAZTXJ010000060.1:0-3331 GCA_045636285.1 Eubacteriales bacterium | reverse complement strand
ATTAAATAATGAAAAAGAGCTGTTGCGTAACTGCAACAGCTTTTTTGAATAAGCTTTCCTTTTTGACAGATAATAACAAAAAGGAGAATTTTATGCTTGGTTTTATTTTCGGTTTAATTATCGGTGCGATTTTCGGTGTTTTTCTTATGTGCATAATGCAGGTCAACAGAAACTAAAAGAGGTTGCAAAGCAACCTCTTTTATAATTCAACATTTTCAACCGAGAGCGGAGCGGCTATTAATACATTCCGCCGCCCATACCGCCTGCCATTGCTGCTGCATTAGCCGCCGCGGTTGCGGGGTCTTCCTTCTTATCTGCAACGAGTGCTTCGGTGGTGAGAACCATAGAAGCAACGCTTGCAGCGTTCTGAAGTGCGCTACGGGTTACCTTGGTAGGATCTACGATACCGCTTTCGATCATATCAACGAAGGTTTCGTTGTATGCATCGAAGCCGACACCCTTGGGTTCGCTCTTTACGCGCTGAACGATAACCGAGCCTTCGAAGCCTGCGTTTTCTGCGATCTGACGAACGGGTTCTTCGAGAGCACGGAGAACGATCTTAACGCCGGTCTTTTCGTCGCCTTCAACGGTATCGACAAGAGCGGCAACAGCGGGAATACAGTCGCAAAGAGCAACACCGCCGCCTGCAACGATACCCTCTTCAACAGCCGCTTTGGTAGCGTTGAGAGCGTCTTCGATACGGAGCTTCTTTTCCTTCATTTCGGTTTCGGTAGCCGCACCAACCTTGATAACAGCTACGCCGCCAGAAAGCTTTGCAAGGCGTTCGTGAAGCTTTTCTTTATCGAATTCGCTGGTGGAAACCTCCAACGATGCTTTGATCTGAGCGATTCTGCCCTTGATTTCGTTTGCATCGCCTGCGCCGCCGACAATGATAGTATTTTCTTTATTGATCTTAACCTGACGTGCTCTACCGAGCTGCATAAGGGTAGCTTCCTTGAGCTCGAAGCCGAGTTCGGAGGAGATAACTTCGCCGCCGGTGAGGATAGCGATGTCCTTGAGCATATCCTTACGTCTGTCGCCGAAGCCGGGAGCTTTTACAGCAACGCAGGTAAAGGTGCCGCGGAGCTTATTAACGATAAGGGTAGAGAGCGCTTCGCCTTCTACGTCTTCTGCGATGATAACGAGCTTAAGACCGTTCTGAACGACCTGTTCGAGCACGGGAAGGATTTCCTGAACGTTGGAAATCTTTTTATCGGTGATAAGAACAGCCGCATCGTCGATAACAGCTTCCATCTTATCGGTATCGGTTACCATATAGGGAGTGATATAGCCGCGGTCGAACTGCATACCTTCGACAACTTCACAGCTTGTTTCTGCGGTTTTGCTTTCTTCAACGGTGATAACGCCGTCTGCGGTAACCTTTTCCATTGCATCGGCAATAAGACGGCCGATAACCTCGTCCGCGGAAGAAACGGTGCCTACGCGTGCAATATCGTCGCTGCCGTTAACCTTCTGGGAAGAAGCCTTAAGAGATTCAACCGCACATTCAACAGCCTTTGCGATACCCTTTTTGATAACCATGGGGTTTGCGCCTGCCGCTACGTTCTTCATACCTTCGCGGATGATAGCCTGTGCGAGAAGGGTTGCGGTGGTAGTACCGTCGCCTGCCGCATCGTTGGTTTTGGTGGAAACTTCACGAACGAGAGAAGCGCCCATATTTTCGAATGCGTCGTCAAGTTCGATTTCCTTTGCGATGGTAACGCCGTCGTTAGTGATAAGGGGCGAACCGAATTTTTTATCGAGCACTACGTTTCTGCCCTTGGGGCCGAGAGTGATTTTAACGGTATCTGCAAGCTTATCGATACCGCGAAGGAGCGCTTCGCGTGCTTCGATGCCGTTTTTAATATCTTTTGCCATTGTTGATTACCTCCGTAAATTACTCTACGATTGCCAAAATATCGTTTTGGCGCACTATGATATATTCTTCACCGTCGAGCTTGATTTCGGTGCCGGAATATTTGCTTGTGATAACCTTATCACCAACCTTAACGGTCATAACTACTTCTTTGCCTTCTACGTTGCCGCCGGGGCCTACTTCGACTACTTCGGCGATCTGAGGCTTTTCTTTAGCGGCGCCGGTGAGAATGATACCGCTTTTGGTTGTTTCTTCGGCTTCGACCATTTTTACTACAACACGGTCTGCCAAGGGCTTGAGTTTCATATTATTACCTCCGAATGATTCTTTTTTCGAGATATGTTTATACGCATACTTTGCTATTATATATGAAAGTTTTTGAAAATGCAAGAACAAATTATCTTTTTGGTTTGAAAAACTGATAAAGATTGCATTTTATCATACCGTTGTAAAGGACTCGTTTTTTATCCGAACGTCTGCCGAAATAGCGTTCGAAAAGCTCGTCTGACGTGATGATATACATTTGCCACGAGGGTACGGTAGATTCGAAATTCCTGCCGAGTGCTTTGCAAAGGTCGCGCGCTGACGAAAGATCGCCCAAGCGTTCGCCATAGGGCGGATTGGTTATTATAGTGCCTCTTGCGTTTTCGATCGGAGAAAGGAATTTACGCGCATCTGCCGTTTTGAATTCGATCGCGTTTGCGACGCCCGCTTTTTTCGCGTTTTCGCGTGCGAGCTCTATCATCGCAGGATCGATATCCGAGCCGAAAATGCGGGTAATGGGCTGTGTGATTTCGCTTCTTGCCGCTTCCCTTTCGGTTGTCCATATCTTTTCGTCGATAAAGTCATAGCCCTGCGCCGCGAAATTACGCTTTATGCCCGCCGCGATATTGCAAGCCTGCATTGCCGCTTCGATCGCAATGGTTCCGCTACCGCAAAGCGGATCGCAGATTATAACGTTATCGCGCATACGCGAAAGCTTTACCATAGCCGCCGCAAGCGTTTCACGCAGGGGTGCTTCGCCCGAAAGTGCGCGGTAGCCGCGCTTATGCAAGCCCGCGCCCGAGGTATCGATCATAAGGGTTACTTTATCGTTGAGAATAAAGAACTCTATTTGATATTTGACACCCGTTTCGGGAAAAATGCGTATTTTGTATTTTTCTCCGAGCGAATTTACAACAGCCTTTTTTACTATCTTCTGGCAATCGGGGATAGAAAAGAGCTTACTTCTGATTGAATGTCCTTTTACGGGGAACGCATCGTTTTTACCGATATAATCCGACCAAGGAAGCTTTTTCGTGCCTTCGAAGAGGTCGTCGAAGCTATATGCTTTGAAGCTGCCGAGCTTGATCAGCACCCTTTCGGCTGTACGCAGGCGGATATTACAGCGTGCGATTGCTTCGATCGGGGCTTCGAAGGTGATTCTTCCGTCGATAGTTTCTATACGTTTATAAC
>JAZTXJ010000059.1:0-37820 GCA_045636285.1 Eubacteriales bacterium | reverse complement strand
ACAAAAGCATACCTCCTTGCCAATGAATCAAGTGGATTATTCTATTATACAATAACATAAACTTTTTTTCAAGAGATTTCTGAAAATACTTGAATAATTAAATTTTATGTGATATAATGGTAAAGTCTTTTGGAGATATTTCGATGTAAAAGTTTATATTTTGCCCCCGTAGTAAAGTGGATATTACAAGTCCCTCCTAAGGATTAGTCGTGGGTTCGATTCCCGCCGGGGGTGCCAAGAAAAATAAGACGGAAACCTCCGTCTTATTTTTTTATTCAGTGAAAAACGAGAATCGAAGGGCGCGTGCATTTATCCTTTGGATTGCTTCCATGCAAGGTTAGAGCGTTGATTACATCTCCCCGAAACGATTGACACGGCACGCCTTTTATGCTATAATTAAACATTAATACAAACACAGATTTTAAGTGAGAAATAAAATGTTCAAAAAAAGCAATAAAACCGATATGAATACCCCGCCCGATTGGATAATCGTAGGTCTTGGCAACCCCGGCGGAAGATACGAAAACACACGCCACAACGCAGGCTTTATCTGCATCGAGCACCTTGCCGAAAAGCACAGAATTAAAATCAACACGCTTGCCTTCGATTCGAAGATTGGGCGCGGTATGATAGGAAATTCCGACTGTCTTTTGATGATGCCCCAAACCTTTATGAACCTTTCGGGCAACGCGGTGCAAAAGGCGGCAAAGCGTTACGGCATTAAGCCCGAACGCGTGCTCGTATTGTCCGACGACATTTCGTTTAACGTCGGCAGTCTGCGTATTCGCAAAAACGGCAGTGCGGGCGGACAGAAGGGCGTGAACAATATTATCGCAATGCTCGGCACGCAGGAATTCCCGCGTGTAAAAATCGGCGCAGGCAAGCGCCCCGAGGAAACCGAAACTGTCGATTGGGTATTGAGCAAATTCACCTTCAACGAGCTTAAAACGCTTTCGGATGTCAAGGAAAGCGCCGCTTGTGCAGTTGACGAAATTATAAACGGCAATATCGAGCTCGCAATGAGCAAATACAATAAAACTGTTTAAATGGCGAAAAAGGAGTACACAATGAAAACCAACGCTTTACGCTTCACCTCCGCAATGCTTGCGATTATTATGCTTGCGATTATTATGCTTGCGCTTTGCTTCTGCTTCGGCGGCAACACGGCAACCGCAGAAGAGCAATCGAAGCCTATCGTCGTTATCGCAGGAAGCGACTTTCAGGCTTCTACTCCCGACATCTCGGCAGACAACGTCAAAACACTGCTCAACGCAGTTAAAACCGAGGGCTACAACGAAGCGCACGGATTTTTGTTCGGCGGCGACCTCGGCAACGATTACGATGCCAAGAACGACGAGCTTGCGCTTTTGAAAAATACCGTCAAGGACGTTTATCCCGCAATGGCGGACGATAAAATGGTTTTCGTTCAGGGCAACCACGACGGAAGCGATACGAAGGGACTCACAAAATCGGGCCCCAACGATACCGAGCATTACGGCGTTTTCGTTATCCCCGAAGATAACTATATGTGGTATAACGCGAACGAGCTGATTATCAAAAACACCGCAAACGTGCTCGACGTTTATCTCAAGCAGAAGGCGCAAAGCGGCTACGATAAGCCTATTTTCGTCATCTCTCATATCCCTCTCCACTATTGCCACCGCACGACCTCGAGCGGCGACGGCAAATTCGCCTGCTATTTTGTCGAAACGATGAACAAATACGGCGACGATCTTAATATCATCTTCCTTTTCGGACATAACCATTCCTCCGCCTATGACGATTATATCGGCGGCTCGAATATTTATCTCGCCAAGGGCGATACTATGTACGTATCCAAGAAGAACAAGCAAAAAGAGGTTCCCGACGCGGTAGAGCTCAAGTTCACCTATATGAACACCGGCTACGTCGGCTATACCAACTGTCTTACCAATACCCTCACCCTCACGGTGTTCGAAATCGACGGAACGCGCGTTAAGATAAGACGTATCAGCGCAAACGGCGAGGTCGACCTTAAAGCCAAGGGCGCGTGGTCAGCCAACTATTCCGAAACCGCGGCTGTATACGGCGCAGACGATTCCTATCTCGATATCTCCTATTCCAGCCCGCAGTATCTCTGCAATAAGGCTGTAAACGGCAAGGTTACCGTTTTTGCCGACGGTATCGACTCGCTCGACGTTACCGAAAAGACCGACTCCCACTCCCCCGAGCTTCACAGCGCATTTGCAAGCTATGATATAAAGGCAGTGGGCACCCCCTCCAATATCGCCGCGATTCAGTTCAAAATCGGCAAAGATTTCAAGGAAAGCCGCCCGATATTCGTTCGCGATAAGGCAACGGGCGAAATGACAACCGTTTATGCAAAAAACGGAATCGTTACGATAGAAACCGATAAAATCAGCTCCTATGAGCTTTCTCAGAGCAATCGCACCACGATTTCCGAGGAAAGCGCTACGATTTACGAGCTTACGACCTCGCTTTCCGACGGTCAAAGCTATATGATACTCTCCTCCTCCGGTAAGGGCGAAGCGTTCGTGCTCAACCACGGCAACGGCGGTTTGACGGCGGAAAAGGCAGAGATAGCATACGGCTACAACGACTATTACGTCAAAAACCCGTCCGAAACTGCGATATGGACGTTCGAAAAGAGCTCGGGCTACCCCGACGTCTACGGCGCGCTTAAAAATACAGCCACCGGCGCTTATCTCACCGCCCCCAACGGTAACGAGCTTGCCGTTTCGGACACTCTCCCCGCAGAGTATTCGAGCTTCCGCCTTTCGAGCGGCGCATACGGTCTTTTCACCGTCAAATCGGGCAGTGATTACGCAACACGCTATTATCTTAAGCACAAGGACGGCTTCGTTTCCTCCGACAGTCAAGAAGGCAGCTACCGCGTCTTCCTCTTCGGCAAAACCGTTAAGCCCTTAAAGATCACCGCAACCGTCGATACGGCGGTCGGCAGTGTCGAAAAAGGCGCGGACGGAAGCGCAAAAACGGGAAGCAAGCTCTACGTTTTGGGCTCCGACGGCAGTGAACAGGTAATCGATGTCACCGTTTCGATGCTCAGAGCAGAGGACGGCTCGGAAATCGGCAAGCTCCGCAAGGGCGCATACAACAATATCTCGGTCGTTTATAACGGCACCGTCGTTTATAATAAATACGCTCTCTTCGTTGACACCGAAGCGGTTTACCCTGTCGACTGGACCGAGGATACCTTTAACAACGGCAATCCCGTTTTGGTAATTATTCTCGTCGCAATCGGCGCCTTGGCGGTTATCGGCGGCGCTTGCGCGGTAATAATCATTAAAAAGAAAAAGGCAAAGGCATAAATAATTTTAAAAAAGGAGTGCGGCGCAAATGCTCGCTTTAAAAATAATACTTATCGCGCTTTGCGCTCTTGTCCTTATAATCGCGCTTATTCTTTCGCTCGATTTAAAGGTGATTTTCGCCTTCGATACAAACGGTCGGATCGAGCTGTATGCAAAATTACTCTTCTTTAAGCTTTACGACATTCACGAAAAAAAAGAGCCTTCGAGGTTCGGAAGCTACCTAAAGCGCATTTTCGGTATCGAAGCGCTTACCGATAAAGAAGGGTTAAAGCAGGACACGCAGGAAAGCGGTGTTTCGGGCGCGGCGAATCGGGTAATAGGTCTGCTGGCACTCATCGCAGGGCAGATTTTATGGCTCTTAAAGCGCGTTCGCATAAAAAAATTCCACCTGCTCGCAATCTGCGGCGGCGACGATGCGGCAGACGCGGCAATGGATTACGGCTTGGTCTGCGCGGCGGTTTATCCGTTCGTCGGCTATCTCGAATCGACAGCCAAGTTCGCAAAAAAGGCAAACGATATACAGGTCGGCTGTGATTTCGAAAACGAAGCGAGCTTCGAAACCGAAATTATCGCAAAAATACGCATTATCCACCTTTTGCGCGCAGTGTTCAAAAACGCGCTCGCAAGCGCAGACAATATTTTGCAAAATTCTTCCCCCACCACAAATAACGGAGGCAACACAAATGAGTAACGAAAATATGAAAAAGCCGACCGCGGCAGAAAATTTAATGCAGTTAATGTCCTTCACCGCCGATAAAGCGCTCGAAATGGCAGATGCAGGCTCGGTGCTCGGCGAAAAAACAGAAATCGACGGCATTACTATTATCCCCGTTTCGAAGGTTTCGGCAGGCTTTGCGGGCGGCGGCGCGAATATCGTTAACGCCACCGTTAAAAAGTCCAATACCCCCGCAGGCTCGGGCGCAAAGGTTACCGTCACTCCCCTTTCGTTCCTTGTTATCAAGGAAGGCAATTTAAGCGTCGTTTCGGTCAACGCAAGCGAAAACGAATCCAAATCGGGCATTATCGCAAAGGTGCTGGAGCAGGTAAAAGGCCTTGCTTCCAAAAAGAAGTAATTTACCGATATGATTGATTTGTTTTTGGCGGATATCAAGGATTTAACCGACGAGGATTACGAAAAATATTTCGCATTAATGAGCGATTCCCGCAGGAACGCTCTTTTGCGTATGCGCGTTGAGGAAAACCGAAAAAGCACTCTGCTCGGCGAAATACTCGCCCGCAAGGCTATATCCGCGCAAACGGGTATGAGTATCGAGGAAATAAGCATTATCCGCGCAGAAAACGGCAAGCCCTATTGCGAAAACGCAGATATTCATTTCAGTATCAGTCATTCATACGGGCGTGTTATTTGCGCCGTTTCGAAAGAAAACCTCGGTGCAGATATCGAGCGTTTACACTTTGCCGAACCGCATATTACACGCTTCTGCTGTATCGGGAGCGATTTCGATTATATATTCGGCGAAGAAGACCGCGAAGCAGAGGAGTTTACCCCCGAACAGCTCGTACGCTTTTACGTTCTCTGGACGGCAAAGGAAGCCTATTGCAAATACACCGCCGTCGGCGTTACGGGTATGAGTCATTTCACCCTTGCCGAAATTATGCCCTTCTGCAAAATCATTAAGGATAACGGCTTTGTGACTGCTATCTATTCCCCCTCCCCCGATTTCGAAGTTACGGTCACAGACCTGCGGAGGCGCAAATGAAAAAGCTCCGTTTTATCGTCATCGCGCTCGACGCGTTGGCGCTCCTTGCGGTATTTCTGCTCGATAATATCGCAAAATATATGATCGACTATTTCCCCGAATGCTTTTATTATTCGCGCTTCGGAATTCTCTGCCCCACTTGCGGCGCGACAAGATGCGTTTTCAATTTCTTTTCCTTTGATTTCGCGCGCGCGTTCGCCTATAACCAATACATATTCTGCCTTATCGTCTATGCGTTACTGCTGTTCGTGTTTTTGAACCTCGCAATGCTCGGTCTTGAATTTGCGAAAAAAACCTACAAGGCAATGCTTTCTTGGCAAGCGGTTATCGTTTGGGGCGTGCTTTTCCTCGCCTTCGCGGTTTACAGAATGATATAATAAAAAAATCCCTCTCCGAGAGGGATTTTTTGTTTTTAAAGTTTATCGAGAGAAAAACTTTTTGCAAAAAGTCTTTCTCTCAAGCTCTCTTTTCAAAAATCATTTATGCATTAATCATTGTTTCGGTTTTATCGCACAAGCTCTTCTACGCGCTTTAACGCTTTATCGGCAGGAATCGAAAACGCAAAATAGGAAATAAGCATAAAAACGAAATACGCAACGCACGGCATAACCGAAGCGATAACAAGCTCGGCAGAAAAGCCGTTGCGAACAGCCGAATTGATAGCCATTATTGTAAACGTGACAAAAGCAACGGCTATCACGAACAACATAAAATTAATTAATACCTTCATCTTGGGCTTCGCTTCTATTACTACCTCGCAACCGTTCTCCTTCTCGGTAATTGCACCGTATAGCCTCGGTGCGAACGAATTGCGATAACCGTATTCGCTCCATAGCTCAAAGTCCGCGCTGTCAACAGTACCTATGAATTCCTTGTCCCACGAATATGTCGTACCTGTGACAGACGAAAGAATTTCGGCAATTTCAGTCGAGCTTTTTGGGGAGTATATAACCCTTTTCTTGTAAAAAAATTTCATTTCGACCGTCCTTTCATCAGACTTCCGCATTTAAACAGTCCTACAAGCAAAAGCACAGAAACAAGCAGGCGGATACCGCTTGCCGCGGTTTATTTTGCTTGCGTTGGTTATCTCTCGATTAATTTCTTTGAAGATGGTTATTTCGGGGCGGAGCCTCAATTATACTAATCACATTTTTCGGTAACAGAGCGTTCGAACGAGCACGAAGCAATATCGAAGATTACGCAATCGTAACCGATATACCTTACGTCCCAGCGGTCGTATTCGCCGTCGCAATTCGGGTAATTATCGATATAATCTACAATCGGAAACCAAAGCACGATTTTGCCCTGCTCCGCTTTGCAATAAACGTTATCGTGCATACCGTTTTTGGTGTTCGGCTTTACCTCGGTGCAGGCAAGCTCGGTTCGGTCTTCGCCGCAAACGGTAACGCTCCCCTTGCACAAAACCGTAAGGTAAATCTTTTCCTCGGGGAAATAAATTTCGGTATCCTCGGAATGACCGTAAAGGTTCGGAAGAGTATAAAGCCCGCCGTTATAGCTTCTTCTGTTCATAAAAGCGACCGCCTTTTCTGCAGAAATTTATATTATTTCAAGCTCGTTTACGCTCGGGAATTCGGGATAAATATCGCAAAGATTATCGGAATACCAATAAGCGACCGAGGATATATCGTCCTGCAAGGGCAGGTATCTGTTCCCGCTTCTCCAGCCGAGCGCCTGAACGGTAACCTTTAAATCCTGCTCGAAATACACGGGATCGACTATATGCCAGCGGTAAAGATTGAAATATCGCTGCGAGGCGTAAAGCCCGTCGGTTCTGCTTATTTTGTGCATTCCCGCATAGGGCGTGCAGAATTCAACGTATTTGCCCTCTACGTCGAAATTATAAGCACCGCAGAAATAGTCCTCGGTTCCGGTACCGCAAACGGTGGGATATTCGCTGTCGCCGTCGATATAAAACTTAACCTCGCCTTCGCCCCACCAGCCGTTGCTCTTTACGCCCCAGTTAATATAGGTGCCGACGTAATGTCCTCTGCCCTTTATATTATCGAGAATAACGTAGGGCTCCATATAAGGCAGGGGGTTAACTCTTCGGTACTGCGCGTGGAAATAGAGCGTATCCTCGCTCAATTCCTTTTCCTCGCAATCGATCTGGTAATAAAGATTGCATTCGCCCCCAAGGTTCTGAACTTCTATTCTGAAGCTTTTAAAAAACGGCATTTCGAAATAGCAATTCAGCCCCTTTGCGGGATTAACGCAGATCGCCAGGCTCGAAAGCTGACGGAATTCGCGGTAATCGGCGTTGCAGAAGAAATCCGAAAGCGGCGCTTCTACACAAGGTCTTTCCTGACCGTCGAAAAATATCCGCAAAATAAGCTGTCTGGGTGCATAGGCGGCGTCTGTCATCCAAATATGCTTTATCGCGCCCTGACCGAAATATTCGGCAATAACGGTATTGCTTTGCGGCGCAAGCTTTAAATAGGGATTAACCTTCCAGCCGACACCCAGCTCGCGCGAGGCTTCCGAGGCACTGCCGACAACAGCCCTGCCCCCTCCGCCCTTTTCACCCGTAAGGTTTTCGGGCGAAATCGCAAAGGTTTTTATATTCTTTTTGGTTGTGAGATTGGAAAGCATATCGCACCTCCTGCTCGTTTTAATTATTATAACACAAATACTTTTTCTTTTCAACACAAACCTTAACCAATGCATTACAATCCGCCGCCTATCAGCAGGTAGGCATAATAAAGTTATGTTGACACCGAAGCCGTTCGATGATATAATAATAAAAAAACGGAGGTCCTTATAAATGAAAACACCTATAAGCTGGATAATCGACGACCCCGCACCTATAATCTCGGTTTATTATGAGCACGCAAGCAAATCCACCACCCAAGACGGCAGACCGCTTGTGCCCACCTACCCCAACGAAATGCTTTTTGAATTCTGCGATATTATCGAACGCCACGGTATCCGCGGAAAATTCAGCGTTATTCCCATGCCCGGCAACAAGGGCGATATTGTTAACGGACTCGAAGGTGTTCCCACAGAACAGCTTAACGAATGGCTTGATTGCGTTAAATCCCGCGTAATCCCCGCATTTTCTGTCGGACCCGAAATGCTTACCCACCACAAAGCTGTCGATCTTGCGACGGGAAACGCACTCCCGATGAACGAACGCGACTGGGCTTCCACCCAAACGCGCGAAAGCTTCACGCCCTATATCGCAAAAGCGCTTTCGCTTTTAAAGCAGGTCGGCATTAACGCTATCGGCGTTACTTCGCCGTGGGATTTCGGTATCGAGGTCGAAGAGGAATACGAAACGGCTATTTCCGCCGCTGTCAAGCAGGTTCACGGCAGTGACAAGGCTTGGTTCTTCCTTCGCGGACTGCGCGACCGCCCCAACGCAAAGCCGTGGGTAGCGCGTGAGGACGACGGCAAAACGCTTATTTCCATCCCCGCCACCACGCGTGATTATATTTGGGCAACCATCGATACCCCCCGCACCGACGATGAATACGTTTGCGAAATTGCCGATAAGCTTATCACCGCCGACGGCAAGGAGGGGCATATCATCCGCGTGCTCGAAACCGGCGGATACCCCATTCTTATCACCCATTGGCAAAGCCTTATGTCGAACGGCTTGGGAACGGGCTTGCGCGTAATGGACGAGGTAGGTCGCCGTATCGCGCTTCACCTTGCAGATAAGGTCGAATGGATGAGCTTCGAACAGATAACCGACCTCGTGCTCGCAGATAAAGAAAATTACCCCAAACCCGTGTTTTAAAAAACAAGGACAGAGAATTTTCGTTCTCTGTCCTTTCAGTTTGCAGACAAAGTCTGCAAACTGAAGCAGACTGAGAGAAATGAGGGTAGTTTTCGCGAAAAACGAGCGTAGCCTTACGATTGTAAGGTAGTCGAGTTTTTCGTGAAAGCCCTTGTAAATACAATATAAAATCTCTATTCCTTATAAAAAACAGTGTACCTCCGTTTTATGTCGAAAGTACACTGTTTCTTTATATATTTTCTTTACAAGGGCGCAAATACACCATTTATCTTCGGTCTGAAAGGACAGAGAATTTTGGGTTCTCTGTCCTTCTTTTATTAAAGATTATAATATTTATCGAATTCTGCGGGGTGCGGGATTGCGGCGAGCTGTCTGCATTCCGCACGCTTGGTCTTAATAAAGTTGCGAATAAGCTCTTCGGGGAATACTCCGCCCTCGGTAAGATATGCGAAATCCTTTTCAAGACAATCGAGCGCTTCTTCGAGCGAGGTGGGAAGTCCCTTGAGCTTTGCCTTTTCTTCCTCGGGAAGATTGTAAAGGTTCATATCGTAAGGACCCCAGCCGTTTGCGTGGGGATCGATTTTATTCTTGATACCGTCAAGACCTGCCATAAGAATAGCCGCATAGCAGAAATAGGGGTTGCAGGTCGCATCGGGGTTACGAAGCTCGAAACGGCGCTTATCGGGGCTCTTTGCATAAGCGGGAATACGGATAACCGCACTTCTGTTAGAGGTCGCATAGCCGACGGTTACGGGCGCTTCGAAGCCGGGCACAAGACGTTTGAACGAATTCGTGCTGGGGTTGGTAATCGCGCAGAGCGAGCCGATATGCTTCAAAAGACCGCCGATAAAGTAATGCGCGGTTTCGCTCAGGTGCGAATATCCGTTATCGTCGGAGAATATGGGCTGACCGTCCTTAAAGAGTATCATGTGGACGTGCATACCGCTTCCCGCTTCGCCATAAATAGGCTTGGGCATAAAGGTCGCGCTCTTGCCGTATTTAAGTGCGGTGTTGTGAATGATATATTTTATCATCATCGTCGCATCCGCCATGTGTACGACCTCGCCGAGCTGGGGTTCGATTTCGAACTGACCGGAAGCCGCAACCTCGGGGTGATGATAGTTTATTTCGATACCCGCATCCTTCATGAGCATACACATTTCACTGCGGCATTCAAACGAGGTATCGAACGGCTTTGCGATATGATAATTCTTCTGCTTCGCAACGACAACGCCGTGTCCTTCCTTATCGGAATTCCAATAAGACTGCTTTGCGTCTACCTCTGCGCCGATATGCTTTGCTTCGACGCTCCAATTAACGTTATCGTAAAGATAAAATTCAAATTCGGGCAATATCTTCATTTCGTCGGCAACGCCGCTGTTCTTCATATATTCGACAGCCGCCTTGATAATATTGCGGGGGTACTGTGCGAGAGGGCGGTTTTCGGGAGAGTCGATTATCATTGCGTTGCCCGTCATCGAAAGAGTGGGGATTTCGCAAAAGGGATCGATAACAGCCGTGTCGGGATCGGGAATGAAAACCATGTCGCTCTTCTCTACCACAGCATAGCCGTAGTTGGAAGCGTCGAAGCCGATACCGTGCTTCATCGTATCCTCGGAAAAGTTTTCGGCAGGAATGGTGACGTGTCTGTATTGACCGTTGATATCGACCATTTTAAAATCGACCATCTTAATGCCGTTTACCTTAATCAAGCTTAGAATATCCTGAACGTTAGCCATAAAACAACACCTCTTTAATTTATTATATCATTAATATAACAAAGTTTTTCGTTTTTGTCAATATAATTGGCGCACCTGCAAGAAAGCAAGTGCGCCAAAACAAATTTTACATATTGATTACCGTTTCGGTCAAATATTTTTGTTGTCCCAATATATACGGAGCTCTCGAAGCATCAATCTCTACCGCTTCATAAGTAATTTCTAAAACAGTGGCTTCTTCACCAAGCATTTCCAAGCTCACAGAGCAAAGATTACCGTTTTCGTCATATTCGAAGTTAAAAATCATCAGTCCGGTGATTTGAGCCGTAATACGACCGTCTTCGATCGCATACTCATAGGCTTTTTCACCCATAATGTCCGTGCCGTATCCGGAAACGAGCACACCGTCCTCGTATTCGTAAAACACACTGCTTGAGATTTCGCCTGCGGTTTGACGTCTTTCTGTCAGGTTTCCATCTTCGTCATAGATATACTTTATTTCGGAGGTTTCATCTACACCGGGTGCTTCGGTTTTGACAGACTCGACTCTCCCGTATTCATTATAGGTCAAAATAAGGTATGGCTCATTCGGATCTTCGGTGCGTATCTTTCGCGGCATACCGTTTTCGTCTTTATCCTCAAAGTAAGTATATAACGAATCTTCACCTTCCGTATCTTCGGTAGATGCCGATTCGATGTTATAATCTTCGTCGTAATTGTAAACTACCGTACTTGTACCCTGAGCCGCCAACGATTTTACCAAATATACAGTAACCTTTTCGGAAACTGCGCTTTCGTCGCTGATCTCCGATTGCTCAGAGCCCGATTCTGTATTTTCGGACACCGTTTCGCTCACCGTAGTACTTTCTTCCTTCGATTCGCCGCCGATCGCTTGGCTCTGCACATCCGAGCTTGTTTCTGCAACAGATTCGTTATTTTCGAAGCTCTTTGTACAGCCGACCGCAAGCAAAAGACACAAAATCAATGCAAACGTAAAAAATCTTCTCATAGCGTGTTTCCTTTCTTTTAATTGTAGTTTCTGCAACACTTTGCTTTAATCGCATGAAGTGCTTTTCTTTATTATAACATTAACTCGTTTCTTTGTCAATAATGCCGCTTAAAGCTGGCGCAGAATATATTCCTTTACCCTATCGAGCCTGCTTTTGCGCCATTCGCCGTTATCGGCTTTCTTCGAAAACGGCAAAATAATGCGAAAATCCATGTGCGCGCCTTCGAAATAACCGTCGGGCTCCTCGCTGAAGAAATAACCGTTCCAGACCTCCTCGGAAGCATCGGTAAAGCGATCGGGCTCCAAAAAGATCATCGTTCTGCGGTTTTCCTCTACAAACGCCTTTGCCGAAAGCGGCGACAGCAGCTCGTATTCCTCGGCGGGAATGTTTGTGAAAATATCGGGCAGAGGTGCTATGTCGATCCGTTCCTCGCCGCGCAGAATACGAATTCCGACAGCTTCGAAATCGAGCTTTTCCTCTGTAAAAATCAGCTTCAACAATACGCCCGTGTCGGTATAACGGTGTGCACGCTGATAATCTGTATCGAAAATAAAGTTACCGAGCGAATAGAAAATCGCCTTGCCGTTATCTAAAAGCTCGTAATTTTCGGGAACGTGGGGGTGATGTCCCACAACAACGTCTGCGCCGAGCTCCAGGAACTTCAAATAACGGTTTCGCGTATACGGGTTGGGCAGAGCGCAGAACTCCTCTCCGCCGTGCGCCACCACGACGCACCATCTGCACCTTTTCTTAATTTCTGCAATGCGCTTTGCTATGTAATCCAAATCGTCCCAACGGAAGATTCCCGGGTCTGTTGCCGTTGCGGGAATACATTCCGCCATATACGAAACGCAAAACATCCCGATTCCGCCCGCTTCGTCGATATAAACAGGCTCCGATGCCTCGACCTCATTAAGCCCCGCACCGATAGTGCGGCAGCCCTTTTCGGCAGCGAGCCTTTTTGTGCTGATAATACCCTCGCGCCCCGCGTCCATGGTGTGATTATTGCCGATAGACCATATATCCGCACCGATTTTTTCGAGAACGCATACCGCCGCGGGATTCATACAGTGGAAAAATACACCGCGCGAGCCGTCGTCCGCCGCGTCGATCATGGTGCCCTCTACGTTCGCAACGGTGTGCTCGGCACTGCCGAAGAAATCGAGCACGCGCTCGGAAAGTAAATCCTTCGCCTCCCAGCGCTTGTCCATATAACGATCAAAGCCTATGTCACCCGTAAATATAATCGATGTCTTGTTTTCCATCACGTTCATCTCTCCCTTCACTTTATATTATAACCCTTATTCGCAAAATTGCAATGAAAAAATCACCACTCCCCCGCGCGAACCTCTCTGCGCGGAGAATAAAAGCCTTGCGCCAAAACCAAAACGAAAAACCACCCGATTGGGTGGTTTTCATTTAGCAAGCTGTACCTTTTATAGGTGATTTTCAAAGCGTTCGGCTGTAATAACACCATCATTTACCGAAAGACGGCAAATTCGCGCTGTTCTTCTTTCAACATACTCGGTTGAGGTTGTGTTTTGGTAATCTCTGGCATGGTAGACAGCATAATATTCGTTATCTACCTTTATCACACTATGATGACCGGTGCCCTCCTCAAAGGTGTTTTTAATGATTACAGGTGAAAATTTGTTGCCGTTTTTAACCTTTATAAAGTCTACTTTTTTAAGGTCTTGTTCATCTGTTTTTGCAACGGCATAACCAATGTGATATGTGTTATCTTGATAACATCCCGCGCTATACATAAGATATTGCCAATCGCCCTCTTTAAACCAGAATGGGCCCTCTAAGGTGTACCAATCCCCTTCCTCTGTGCATTGAGGAGTGAATTTTTCTTCATCAAATTCGGGCAAAAGCACTTCCTTGGGATTGTTTTCGGGAGTATATGGATCTATAAATCTATCTACATAAATTCTTGTACCCGCAAGATCATGTTCGAGATTGTTTTTAGCATACCAAAGAAAAAGGCCGGCATTTGTTTCTACCATATGTGAGTCAATGGAGAATTGGTCATAAAGACACTTTTCATTTTTGAATGGGCCTAAAGGTGAATCGGCGCAGGCTACGTGCATATATTGAAAATTATTATTTGCGACACAGGATACGTACATATAATATTTGTTTTCGAGCTTTATAACCGAAGGTGCCCAAAAATCGTGTGCATCTGCAAACGCGGTTACAATTCCTTTATAAATCCATTTTCCTGTAAGAGCTTTGCTTTCGTATGCTTCAACTCCTGCATTCGCAGTTACATAAAGGTAAAAGGTTCCGTTATCCTCAAATATAAACGGATCGGGTTGAGTGTATTTTGTTTCATTAAACGTTAATTTCATAAGCTCACTTCCTTCAAATGGATTATACAACACAAGACAAAAAAGTCAAGGTGTCTGCTTTGATACAACAATACCTGCTACAAAACCATCGTCTGTAACTGCTACAGTTATATTTTCCTTGTTATACAGTGTCGGCAGATTGATCATCTCGCCAATAACCTTAATACCGTCGTCTATATTGTCAAACCAACCGGGATAAACGTATGGATCGGTAAGATAGATAAGCTTGGCAACCTGGTTTAAATTGTCACAATCACAAAGCTTCCGAACGGTAATATCATTTGCTTCATTAGGTTGAATACCTATTTCGCGTGTCATATATTCATAAAACGACCGGTACTCATCCTTTTCCAACACTCTGGGATAGGATAACACCTTAAGCTCAAAATCCTCGTCTCCGAGATGGTATTTCGCCTGGATATGATAATACGGATTCATAATAAAGCCGTTGCGTTTATAAAAATCATATCTTCTGTTCGTCAAATCGTCAACCGGAAGTTCGATTTCCAAGAGAATGATTTTATTTTTGCTTTTTAACAAATCGAGAGCAGCCTTACCGTAACCGCGACCTCTTAATTCAGGTAGGGTTGCAAAATGCTCCAAGAAAACAAAGCTTGCGGTTTCCCAATATAGCATAACCCCGACAAATCGATCATCCACCATAATCAGATCGAAATGATAGTCATCCTTCTTTAAAACACGGCACTGTTCCGAATTGTCCCTTCTTTCCTCAACAGGAAAGGAGGATTCATATAGCTCGAATGCTTTATCGAACAAATGATCATTTTCATGTGATAGTCTTTCTAATCTCATAAGTCAGATCCTGTAAGTCAAAGGTGTTTTTTTACATTTTATCATAAATAAACGCATTTTTCAACATTCTTTAAATAAAAATGTCGGCGTCACAAAAGCTAAAAAGCCTTGTCTCGTCTTAAAAATCGGCAAGGCTGTTATCCATGTGAACCACAGATAACACGTCGTTTTTTGTTGGCAGTTGCTAAAACGAAACACCACCCGATTGGGTGGTTTTCATTTTGGTTGCGGGTATTGACTTGAACTAAATTCGAAACAATATTAAGCAAAAAATCTCTTTTTAAGCGAGTTTTTCTCGATAATGAGGGTGTTGTGTGCTATAATATATTTTGTTATAATATTTACGGAAGCAAGAGCTCGGCTTACTATTGCAAATGAGGTGTTAATGATGAATGACTTCGGAAAAAGAATAAAAGAACTCAGAAGAAAAAACGATTTCACGCAAGAGAAATTGGCGGATTTTCTTGGCGTAAGTTATAAGGCTGTCTCAAAGTGGGAGTGTGGTGTTACAGTGCCCGATATTTCTTTGATAATCTCGCTTGCAAAGTTATTTCACGTTACAACAGATAACTTGCTTGGAGTAAATGTTGTCAACGAAAATGCACGGCGAGATGAGATTGAGGCACTGTATAAGAAGACTTGGGAAACGGGTGACTTGGAAGAACGCCACCGAGTTGCGAAGATGGGTGTTGCCGAATTCCCAGGCGATATGAAGTATATGGATTGGCTTGGCTGGACAACGGCAATGCTCTCTTTCTCATATTCAGATGATGAAACGTATAGAGCAGAGCAAGAAAAAGCCATTAAAATATTCGAGTGTGTAATTGAGAATGCCACGGATGAACGTATTAAAGCAAGCTCAATCCAAGGAATCGTACAGTATTTATCTTTCAGAGGCCGAGACGAAGAAGCACTTGAATACGCAAAACAGTATCCCGAAAACTATTCCATGAGCAGAGAAGATGTTATGCTGACTTGTCTGCATGGTGAAGAAAAAAAGATACTTACTCAAAAAATGCTCAATGATCATCTAACAGATATGCTAAATCTCCTTGAAAGAAATTCAATGGAGGCTTGTGTTGCACAAGAGCAGATCATCAAAGCTATCATTCCTGATGGGAACTACCTGTATTATAATACTTTCCTTGTTGACAACTATGTCGCTCGTGCTGTGTTTTATATGAGAGATAACGAAACGGAAAAAGCGATGGAAGCTTTAAAGAAAGCACAGAAGTACGCCATTGAATATGATTCATTCTTAAACGATCAAGAAACGTACCGCTTTACAAGTCCATTCCTGAATGCTGAAGAACACAAAACCGCGGATATTTGCCGTTCGGGTACTTCCACACGGAAAGAGGACTTTATAGA
Source organism: Eubacteriales bacterium (assembly GCA_045636285.1). Classification (GTDB taxonomy): domain Bacteria; phylum Bacillota; class Clostridia; order Oscillospirales; family CAG-382; genus Coliplasma. Next base: position 21,744 of record JAZTXJ010000059.1, on the reverse strand, counting down.
CTTTGTGAAAAGATCGGGATTTGACGCGCTCAAAGACCGCGAAGATTTTCAAGCATTTTTTTCGGATTAAGCAGACAATAAATCGGTTTGCGTTTTCGTGCGATATCTAAATCGGTGCAACTTGCCAAAACGAAAAACCACCCGATTGGGTGGTTTTCATTTTGGTTGCGGGGACAGGACTTGAACCTGCGACCTCCGGGTATCGCTTCACGCCGCCTTGCGGTGCCCGAAAAAATCTATCGTTCGCGCGGCTCGCTTGATTTTTTCGACCGCTGCGGGAAGCACTTCCTCGCTGTATCATCCACAGGATGCGCTCGGAGTGCTTCCCCAACGAGTAATAATTTAATATTTCGCCGAAATAGGTGTTGCTTTGATGTTATATATTTGAGTTTCCTATCGCGTGCGTACACTTATATTGAGAGTAATGTAACCAGATGCGTCTGGGTGACAAAGGTTTTCATTATCTCTCCAGCAGTCATACACAGAAGACGTACCGCGGTAATAGTAATACGATGCTTCCCAACGATAGTTGTTGTAAAAAGAAGTATCTATTCCATCTGAGTCCCTTCTATCAAAAATACAACACACGCTGCGCAAAAAAGTTTCCAAATCCTTTGCACCTAAATCATACCTGTTTTCAAATATCCAAATACTGCTTATTTTTGCTTGAACCAAAACGGAGTTTCCGTAACGCAAAAAATTAAATCTGCATTGATGTATCTCATGTGCAGGTTCGACAAGATGCGGTATGTATCTATGGCCTTTGGGACAAGCATCTACATATGAATTAGGATTCAAAACATCATTTACAAATTTTTGTGCAACGGTACTCATCTTAGAGTGCTGCTCGTGCTTTTCAAGTTCTCTTTTTTCTTTCCATTTTTCAAACATAATCTAACACCTTTTAAATCACATTTAGTTGCTTCAATTAATTAAATAATTTTTCGACATTGTTAATTTTAAATATTTTTCTTTTCGTTTCTTCAAAGTGGTTTTTAGTGCCAATCGCACAAAACGAATCGCAAGATTACTATGGTAGGCACCACCATGTCTCGCAAATTCTCTATCTTCTTGATTTTGCCACAATTTCACGTTTGGTCCATTGCCTTCCTGTAGAATCAATATTTTCCAGGCAAATCTCAACCTTATAGATAAAACATAAAATATCTCAACACCTTACAACTTGTTGTATCAATTATATCATAAATTCCTTTAATCTTCAAGCTTAAACAAAACAATTTTCGCTAAGGCAAGCCAAAGCTTGCCACGCGAACCAAAACGAAAAACCACCCGATTGGGTGGTTTTCATAGGACTTGAAATTTTCGCTCAAGTAGGTTTAAATTAAGTGAGGCTTATTGCCGCCTTGCGGTGCCCGAATTTTTATTCGCCTGCGCTTTTCGCTTCGGCGTAAAAATCCGACCGCTGCGGGAATCATTCCGCGCTGTTTCCGCCCCCGGCGGCGCGCGGCATGCTTCCCCAACGAGCCACGCTCGTCGTACTCATAACCCCCAAAAACGCAAGGCAAAGCCTTGCGCCAAAACCAAAACGAAAAACCACCCGATTGGGTGGTTTTCATTTTGGTTGCGGGGACAGGACTTGAACCTGCGACCTCCGGGTTATGAGCCCGACGAGCTACCAACTGCTCTACCCCGCGATATTGAATATATTAGCGATGCAACGCATCGGATTTGGAAAAATTGGTGCCGGAAACCGGGCTTGAACCGGTACGAGGGGTTAACCTCACTGGATTTTAAGTCCAGGGCGTCTGCCAATTCCGCCACTCCGGCGTAACCCGCTAGGATATATTATCACAAATCGGGCGGTATGTCAATACCATTTTCGAAATTCGCTTTCAAAAAATTATTTTATTGACACGCCCCATACTTATATTATATAATAATACCGAAAAAGCGTTAATGGAGGTTAAATTTATGAAACCGTTGGTTTATTTCACAAAAAGCCTTGCACCCGAAAAGGTTTGCGAGCTTTTCGACCTGCTCGGCAAGGAGCTCGGCGGCAAGGTCGCTATCAAGCTTCACTCCGGCGAACCGGGCAACCAAAACTTCTTGGGCCCTGATTTTTGGGCACCGATAATCGAAAAGGTAGGCGGAGTTGCCGTTGAATGCAACACGGCTTACGAAGGCACGCGCAACACCACCGAAAAGCATTTGAAAACACTTCACGACCACGGCTGGAGCAAATATTTTGAATTTGACCTGCTCGATGCCGAAGGACCCGACACGGTACTCGAAATCCCCGACGGCAAGTGCATTAAAAAGAACTACGTCGGCAAAAACCTGCTCAACTATAATTCGCTCTTGGTGCTTTCTCACTTCAAGGGTCACCCCATGGGCGGCTACGGCGGAGCCTTGAAGCAGTTATCTATCGGTATCGCTTCGTCGTTCGGCAAAGCATATATCCACGGCGCAGGCGAGCCCGAAAAGATTTGGACGGCAGACCACGATTCCTTCCTTATTTCCATGGCTGACGCGGCGAAATCGGTCACCGACCTTTTCGGCGACAATATCGTTTATATCAACGTTATGAAGAATATGTCGGTCGATTGCGACTGCTGTGCGGTTGCCGAAGACCCCTGCATTGCCGATATAGGTATGCTTATTTCGACAGACCCCGTTGCTATCGACAAGGCTTGTCTTGTCCTTGTTTACGCAAGCGACGATGCGGGCAAAGCGCATCTTATCGAACGTATCGAATCGCGCAACGGCGTTCTCACCGTCAACGCGGCGGCAGAGCTCGGTATCGGCAGCACCGATTACGAATTGATAGAGGTTAAATAATCTAAAATCACCCGTACGTTTGCGCGCTTCGATGCGAAGCGGCACACCTTTGCTTTTAGCAAAAACCAAACAAAAAAAGAGAGAACTTGGCGTGAGTGCTTTGTTCTCTCTTTCTGCTTGTTATGTTTATTTGTTATACTTGTGCTTTAAAATCCTCGCAACCGCGAAAATCGCAATACTCGGAACGATAAATTCAACCGCTCTTGCAAGCACGAAAGCATAAAACGGTGCAGAATTAAACATACCGTCATATTTTAAATAGTCTACACCCAAACCGATACAGAAGCCCAAAATCAGCAAAGCGCACAGCAGATATAAAAGCTTATAAATGTTTTGCTTTTTCATACAACCACACTCCTTTGTTAAATCCAAGCTTTTCGAACCGATTGTTAAGCAGAAGCGAAGGTATCGGGCTTTGCCTTCAACCTTTATTCTTCATAAATTGCAAGAATTCTTCACGGCTTATTCCCAGAAATTCTTCATTAGGGATTCTGTAATATGTTTTTTTAGCTATCAAAAATACGAAATTCTTGAAAACATATACTTTTATCTCTTCTTTTTTTATCGTCTTTCCATCTCTTATCAAATTCCCGTCATCTACAATAAAGGAATGCTTTTTCTTGGTACCTTTAAGAAACACTCTGTCATTATAGCCTGTAACGGAAATGCAAAGTATATAAGTCAAGCACAGAATGGCAGGAATAATCCAAAACACTAATAGATACGAATTGTGTAATATATAAGATAATAACGAAAAGAACAATGAAACAATAACCGAAATCAGTGTCGGAAGAAATAAATTGATACAATTATAGATTTCTGTTGCTTTGCCATCATTATAGCCATAAAAGGATATATTGTTGTTTCCCACTTTCATATCTCCTCTGCGAAAGTGTTTGTTAGACAAATCCAAGCTTTTCGAACCGATTGTTCGGGCGTTATTCTATTTACCCTTATAAGAATCGATTATTTCCTGAAGGGCGGACTGTGTTTTGAATCTGTCGGGATTTTGCTGTTCGATAAATTGAACTTTGTCTTACTGTTTTCATTTATCAGAACGGTATCTTTTCAGATTTACAACAAAGGCTACAATCCAAATTACAGCACAGAGAACGATAAGAACAAACCCCAAAACAGAGTCGTTATATGTTCGATAGACAACATCGAAAATTGCTCTGATAATCCATATCACAGCACACATTCCAACTAAAATTACAGTCATACGACTTGGCTTTTTCATACAACCACACCCCTTTGTTAAATCCAAGCTTTTCGAACCGATTGTTCAAGCGTTATTCTATTTACCCTTATAAGAATCGATTATTTCCTGAAGGGCGGACTGTGTTTTGCTCTCTACCGATTCATAGGCGGAAGCAAACGTATCGGGCTTTGCCTTCAGCATACCGCAAACGGTATTGAATATATCGAGATTATAGATCTCGGCAAGCTCACAGGTACGGCTGTCGAAGATAATATCTAGCATACGCATCGAATCATCATCGCGCGAGATTTGGTACTGAAGAGTCTGTTCGTAATAAACGGGGTTGAGTTTTTTGTTCGAAACCGCCGAAAGCGCTTCGATAAAATAGCCCGCAATTTCGAGATCCTCGCCGGTTACAAAGGTAGGAATAACGATACAGTTTGTAGACCAACAGCCGATCTGCGAAACGTATCCGTTCTGATCGTTATCGTACATCGGGGCGGGAAGAACGCCGAAATCGCTTTCCATATCGCGTATAAGGTCGAGATTCATTATCGCATCCATAAAGAAAAGCAGTCTGTCCGCTTTGAATTCGGGAACGATAACCTCGGCAACGGGAATCTGACTCAAATTGAAATAATCGTTTGCAGAAATAAATCCGCTCTTGGGGTCCTGAAAATATTCCTGCGCGTCGCTTATAAGGTTCAGCGCGCGTTCGTTATAAACCGAAAGCTTGGGGTAACCGTCTTCGTCGATCGAAACGATTTTTTCGCCCGCGCTTGTGAGCATATTGTATATCGCGCCGTCCTGACCTGCAACGCCGTTGACGTCGCCAATATCGCAAACGTTGTTGGTGTTGGTATCCTGATAAACCGACTTCGCCATTTCATACATAACGTCCTGCGTCCAAGCCCTTTTATCGACCATTTCGTAAAGCGAGGAATAGCCGTATTTTTCGGCAAGACCGTTCGATTCAGCCATTTTTTTATTAAAGGCAACGAAGAAGGTTGCGTCCTTGCTCACCGTACCGATATCGCCGATTGCGAAATAGCACTTGCCGTCTACCGTAACGCCGTCGTTAAAGGGCTGACACCACCACTCGCGCGAAAGGTCGATATGGGGAACTTCGTTCAGATCGTAAAGCAAGCCTTCGATAGAAAGCATACCCGCTTCGATCGAGCAGGGCATTGCGAAAATATAATCGCCCGTGAAGCTCATTGCATCGGTATGTATTTTTTTATACATATCGCCGCCATAGCGCGACCAGGTGTAAACGACCTCTTCGTTCACGTTCAAGCCGAGTCTTTCCTCGACAAGCCGCGTGCATTCCGCCGCCGCAGAGGTAACTGCGGTTGCGGTTTCCGCGCTGTACATATCGTTATCGTTGGGCTGGATCTGGTAATTGCCTGCCGATTGGCTTGTCGCGGTGGTAAGCACGGTTACCGACCTTCCGCCGTAATCGATATTTTCGGGAAGCTCGAGTCCGTAAAAGGTGTTATCCTCCGAAACGGCTTGCGAAGCCGCTTCCGATTGCTCCTCTTCGCCCTTACAGCCCGCCGATAAAAGACAGAGCGCAAGGAGAAAAAGCGCGAGTAATACCGAAGCTATGCGTTTTGCCATTGGTTGCTTCTCCTTATTCAGTTCAACATTAATCGGTTCTTACGCAGAACGTTTATTATCGGCGGTATCGCCACGAGCTGTAAAATTATACCGGGTATGCTCTGAAGCACGGTTTTTGACCAGATAATCGAAAAACCGATAGCGCCGTTCGACATACCGAGAAAGATAAACACAAAGGTTACCAAGCCCCAAACGAGTCTGCCGCAAACCATTGCCGTGATAAGCTCCACGTAGAAAAGAAACATATTCTTTTCTAACTTTTTGTAAAGCAATCCCGCAATAAAAGCATAAGCCGCAAGCTCAAAAGCCATAGCGACCGCATCGGGCATAAGCACGGGCGCGCCGAACATTACCGAGCGCAGTATAGGCGTTACCGCACCGACGGCAAGCCCCCAATAAGGCCCGCATATAAATCCGCACAAAAGCACAGGAAGATGCATCGGACACAAAGCGGAACCGAACGGCTTTATCTGTGCAGTCAAAAAGGGCAGCAGCAAGCCGAGTGCAAGAAACATTGCCGAATAAAGAAGCCGAGCGAGCGCGGCGTTTTTTCCTTTTGCCATTTTATTCTCCGTTTTTCTTGATTTTTCGCCAAAGCATATAGCCTCTGCACCTTTTTAAAGGAGCCGATTCCAATGCTTTGTCTGCTATTTGAGTATAGCATTATCAATATCTTTTTTCAAGTCATATTGACAATAAAAATAAATTGTATACAATATATCTTGGGTGATTTTATGAACATACGTAACGCGACAATAAACGAGCTTTACGAAATAAAAGAAATATACGAAAACGCAAAGCTTTATATGCGTAAAAGCGGAAATCTGCACCAGTGGAACGGCGATTATCCCGAATTATCGCTTATCACGCGTGATATAGAAAACGGCAACTGCTTTGTTTGCGAGGACGAAAGCGGAATTTTGGGTGTTTTCTGCCTTTTTGAAAGCCCCGATAAAACCTATAACGAAATATTCGGCGGTCAATGGCTTACAAGCGGCGAATATTACGTTATTCACCGTATCGCCGTAGTCAAGCACGGAATAGGCGTTGCCGATGCCTGCTATAATTTCGCGCTTGCGAAAAACGGCGCCTTGCGGATCGATACCCACCGCGATAATGTTCCGATGCAGAAATCGCTTTTAAAGAACGGTTTCAGTTATTGCGGTATAATCTATCTCGAATCGGGCGACGAAAGGCTCGCATTCGAAAAAACGCGTTAAAGCCCTGTAATACATTCTATTTTTTTACGGAGAACCTGCCATGCTTTTCGGAAAGCACATTAACCGATATTATCTTAAATATTCGCCGTGGCTGCTGCTCGGCATACTTTCGCTCGTGCTGGTAGACTATATGCAGCTTGTTGTGCCCGAGCTTTACCGCACGGTGATAAACGGCATAAACAACGGATACGTGGTAAAGGACGGAGCGGTGCTCGCGTTCGATATGCCCTTTCTGCTCGATGAAGTCTGCCGTCCCCTTCTGTTCGTTATCGTTGCGATGATATTCGGACGCTTTTTGTGGAGAATATGCTTCTTCGGCTCGGGTATCCGTATCGAAACCGCGCTCAGAAACAAAATGTTCGACCGTTGCAGAGAGCTTTCGCAGAGCTATTACCAGCGTAACAAGGTGGGCAACCTTATGTCGCTGTTCACAAACGACCTCGAAACCGTTCAGGACTGCTTCGGTATGGGCATTATGATGCTGTTCGATGCTTTACTGCTCGGCGTGCTTGCGCTGGTGAAAATGTTCCGTATGGACGCAATTCTTACCGCATTTTCGATGATACCTATGGCAATTCTGCTTATCGGCGGTCTTATCGTCGGTAAATATATGACTCTTAAATGGGAAAAGCGCCAAGCGGCGTTTTCCTCGCTTTCGGATTTTTCGCAGGAAAGCTTTGCGGGCATTGCCGTTATCAAGGCGTTCGTAAAGGAAGCGAAGGAGCTTATCGCGTTCCGCAAGCTCAACAAGGAAAACGAGGATGCGAATATCGAATACACAAAGCTTTCGGTAAAGCTCACCATTGCGGTAACCCTGCTCGTTGAATCGGTTATCTGCGTCGTGCTCGGATACGGCGGATATTTGGTATATACCGGCGAATTCGATGCGGGACAGCTGGTTGAATTTATCGGCTATTTCAGCGCGATAGTCTGGCCCATTATGGCTGTTTCACAGCTTATCGAAATGCACTCCCGCGGAAAAGCATCGCTCAACCGTATTAGCGAGCTGCTCGATTCCACCCCCGAAATGCAGGACCGAGAGGGAATTTCCTCGCCCGAAGCGATAAAGGGAAAAATCGAATTCAAAAACCTTACCTTCCGTTATCCCGACGGCGACTTCGACGTGCTTAAAAACGCCTCGTTCGTTATCGAAGCGGGCGAAAACGTCGGTATAGTCGGTCGCACAGGCTGCGGCAAAACCACCGTTGCCGACCTTATACTCCGCACCTACAACGTACCCGACGGCAGTATTTTTATCGACGGGCACGACGTAAACGAAATACCCATAAAAGCCCTGCGCGAGCACGCGGCTTACGTCCCGCAGGATAACTTTTTGTTCAGCGATACCATTGCCGAAAATATCGCGTTTGCTTCGGAAAGCATCGATAGCGCCGAAATAGAAAACGCGGCAAAGCTTGCCGACGTTCACGAAAACATAGCCGACTTCCCCGAAGGCTATAAAACCGTGCTCGGCGAACGCGGCGTTACCGTTTCGGGCGGGCAGAAGCAGAGAATTTCGATAGCGCGCGCACTTATGAAGAACGCCGAAATTCTAATACTCGACGATTCGGTTTCGGCTGTTGACGTAAAAACCGAAAAGGTAATACTCGATAATCTCAGAAACACCCGCAAGGGCAAAACGACAATTCTTATCGCGCACAGAATAACCACTATCGAAAATATGGACAAGATAATCTTTATCGAAGACGGCGAAATTATCGACGTAGGCAGACACGAAGAGCTTTGCTCGCGCTGTGCCGAATACCGCAACACTGTCGAGCTTCAGCGCTTAAACGCGCTCGAAAGCAATATGTAAGGGGGGCATAACAATGTACGAATTTTATCCTCTTCTTGCCGTCGGCGGTGTTATCGGGCTGATGTCGGCAATATTTATATGCGCTTATTTTTCGATAAAGGACAAAAAGGAAGCAATCGGCTTCGACCGCAATATGCGTGACGGCGAAATAATTCGCCGCTTGGGAAAATACGCCCGCCCGCATATAAAAAGCTTTGTTTTTGTGCTTGTAATTATGCTTTTCTCTATTTCCTACGATATTATCTCCCCCACCCTTGTCGGCAATATCGAGGAAATGATAAAGGACGATTTTGTATATTCCGAGCTTTTATCATACGTTGTAATCTATGCGGGCATTCTTCTCGTTTCGCTCGTTTGCACCTATATCCAAGCGATAGTTCTGCAAAAAACGGGGCAAAAAATTCTTTCCGCCCTGCGCGAAGACCTCTTTTCGCATATCGAAAGCCTTTCGCACAATCAGTTGCACACAATGCCCGTCGGTAAGCTCGTAACCCGCGTAACCAACGATACCAACGCGATTTCGATGCTCTTTACAAACATTCTCGTGAACCTTATAAAGAACGTGTTTGTAATCTTCGGCGTTGTCGGCGCGATGCTTATGCTCAATTACGGATTCACGCTTATGGTGCTCTGCTTTGCACCCTTTATCGCGCTGTTCACGGTTATCTTCCGCAAATTCTCGCGCAAGGCATACCGCGAGGTAAAGGACGGCACGACCGATATAAACACCTTCCTTTCGGAAAACCTTTCGGGTATGAAGATAATTCAGATCTTCAACCGCGAGGACAGAAAAATGGAAGAATTCGAGCAGAAGAACCAAAAGCTGAAATCGGCTAAATACCGCCAGATGTTCGTTTTCGGTATCTTTCGACCGATGGTGTATATGCTCTATATCACCTCGGTGCTCTGTCTGCTCTACCTCGGCGCGCGCGGTTATATTAAAAACACCGAATTTATGGGACAGACCGTAACGAGCGGTATCGTGGTTTCGTTCTATATGTATATCACGAAATTCTTCAACCCCATTCAAAGCCTTGCCGAACAGTTCAACTGGCTCCAAAGCGCGTTCGCCTCGGCGGAAAAAATATTCTCGGTGTTCGATATAACCCCCGAAATCGTCGATTCTCCCGAAGCCGAAGAGCTCGAAACGGTCAAGGGCGATATTGAGTTCAAAAACGTATGGTTCGCCTATAAGGGCGAGGATTGGGTGCTGAAGGACGTTTCCTTTAAGGTCAGCGCGGGCGAAACGGTTGCATTCTGCGGCTCGACAGGCTCGGGCAAGACCACCATTCTTTCGCTTATCTGTCGCAATTACGATATTCAGAAGGGGCAGATACTTATCGACGGAAGAGATATAAAAACCATAAAAATCGCATCGCTCAGAAGCCACTTCGGACAAATGCTTCAGGACGTATTTCTCTTTTCGGGCACGATACGCTCGAACATTCTGCTTCGCAAGGACGGGGTAAGCGATAACGAGGTTATGGAAGCCTGCCGTTACGTTAACGCCGATAAGCTTATCTGCAAGCTGAAGGACGGGCTCGACGAAGCGGTTATGGAAAGAGGCTCGAACTTTTCGGCAGGACAAAGACAGCTTATTTCCTTTGCCCGCACGATAATTCACAAGCCCGAAATTATGATTCTCGACGAAGCGACCGCGAATATCGATACCGAAACCGAAATACTTATTCAGGATTCGCTCGAAAAGCTTATGAATATCGGCACTCTGCTTATAGTCGCGCACAGACTTTCGACCATTCGCAACGCCGATAGGATAATCTACCTTTCCCACGGCGAAATTGTCGAATCGGGAACCCACAAGGAGCTGCTCGAAAAGAAGGGCAGATATTACGGGCTTTATAAATTACAGCAGGATAAAGCACTGCTCGGCAAAATCACGGAAACCGAATAAACGATAAAAAATGCAACGCTTACCGACAACGTAAAGCGTTGCTTTTGCATATACTGTAACAAGATATTTCGAAAAGGATGATGCTTAATGCCCACCGGAGATCTTGTTTTTGTTTTACGAACGGCAACGGGAGCTTTGCCTGTCGATAACGGCTCGATAACCGTTACCGACGAAAGCGGCGCTGTCGTTTTTTATGAATTCCTTACCGCCGCAAGCGGAGGCGTTTCGCGCACGGCAAGGCTCGAAGCACCCAACAAAAGCATTTCGCTCGACAGTGCCACCCCTACCCCTCTCCCCTATTCGCGCTATAACGTTTCGGTATTCGCAGAAGGCTGGTACAGAATGCAGATAATCGGCGTGCAGATATTCGAGGGTAGCACCGCACAGCTTCCGATAGACCTTGTTCCTCTCCCCGCGGGGATAAGCTCGCCCGACGATGCGGAGACTATTATTATCCGCATACCCGAGCATATTCTGCGCGACCGTGCGGAATCGCCGCCCCTGCCAGATAGCGAATCCGCATTTGCCGAAAGCATACCCGCCGTAACTATCGGCGAAGGGGTTTTTATCCCCGAAACCGTAACGGTACACCTCGGCGCGCCGAACGAAAACGCTGAAAACGTAACCGTCGCCTTTACAGACTACATAAAAAACGTAGCAAGCAGTGAAATATACCCGACCTGGCCCGAGGAATCGCTCCGCGCAAACATTCTCGCACAAATATCGCTCACCCTTAACCGCATATATACCGAATGGTACAGAAGTCAGGGGTACGATTTCGATATTACGAGCTCGACCGCTTATGATCAGGCATTCGTTTTCGGAAGAAATCTGTTTGCCGAAACGAGCGAGATAGTAGACGATATTTTCAATAACTATATCGTCCGCCCGAACCGCACGGAACCGCTTTTCGCTTCCTATTGCAACGGCACGACCACGACCTGCGCGGGACTTTCACAATGGGGCACGGTTGCGCTTGCCGAAGGGGGACAGACCGGCGCAGAAATACTCGATTTTTATTACGGCGATATAAATATAACCGAAACGAACGATATTCGCACGCCCGAGGAATCCTTCCCCGGTACACCGCTTTCATCGGGCGATACGGGTGACGACGTGCGTATTATTCAGGAGCAGCTTAACCGTATCGCAATAAACTTTCCGCTTTTACCGTTAATCGAGGTGAACGGGATATACAACGAGCAAACCGTAAATACCGTGCGTGAATTCCAGCGGCTTTTTATTTTGCCGATAACCGGCGTGACCGACAGAGCTACATGGTACAGAATTTCGCAGATATATTCCTCGGTAAAGCGGCTTGCCGAAATAACGAGCGAGGGACAGCGCGCCTCTTACAACCAACAGCTCTATCCCGGCGAGCCGTTGCAGGCAAGCTCCCGCGGGAGCGAGGTGCAGGAAATACAGTTTTATCTTCAGAGAATAAGCCGCTTCAACCCGCTTGTCGAAAGCCCTGCTCTCGACGGCATTTTCGGGAGCGACACCACGCGCGCAGTCCGCTCGTTCCAGAGCGCATACGGCTTGGAGCAGACGGGCATTGTCGATGAAGCCGTATGGAACAGAATAGTAGAGGTATATAACGGCACGCTCGACAACGTTCAAGAGCCCGAAAACGGAATCACCCCCATTCCCTTCCCCGAATATAACCTAACAGTCGGCGCAAGCGGAGAATACGTGCTGTATATTCAGCAGGCGCTGAACGTTATAAACAACGTCTTTCTCACTATTGACGAGCTTGACGAGGACGGCATTTTCGGCAACGACACCGCAAGGGCGGTAAACAGCTTCGCCGCTTTGTTCGGATACCCGCAAAACGGAACGGTCGACAGACTTCTTTGGGGCAAAATAAATCAGATATACACGGTCGTAAGGCGCAACTGTATTTTTTCGACGGGTGAAAGCGAGGGCGCGCGTGCCTACCCGAACGCCGTACAATCGATCGGAAGTCAGGGCGAAAGCGTTCGCTATATCCAACAGCGCCTGAACATTATATACACCGCGCTCCCCTATATCGGACAGCTTGCTGTCGACGGGCTTTACGGCTCTGCAACGGCAAACAGCGTTTCGGCTCTGCAGCGTGTGTTCGGAATCGAGGAAAACGGCAGTGTAAACGAAAGCACCTGGCTGCTTATAAACTATATTTACGCGGCTGTTATAAACGGCTGTCTGCCGACAGTGGCAAGCGCGGCTGTTTCTTACGCAGTCAATACGAACGACACCGCCCCCGAAATAAAGGTTTCGGAGCTGAAGGATATAATGCGAAGAAACGGAATAAACGCAGGAAGCGGACCGATATTCGGGATAAGAAGCCGAAAAGCGCTTGCCGAATGGCAGAGCAGCCGCGGACTCGAGCCGACGGGACTTCCCGACAGGGATACAAGACGCGAGCTTATGAAGATAAAACTTTAAAAAATGCTATGAAATACGGCTTTTTCGACTGTTTTTTATTGACAAGAGGCGTTTTCGGGAGTATAATTTTAGAATAGCGTTTTATGCACATTCCTAAGAGGTATTGATGAAAAAAACACAGGAAACAAACGAATTCGAGCGCTTGGACGCGCCGAAATCGGAAAAGGAAATAGAGCTTTTAACAAAGCGCAAGCGAATAATTGCAATAATATCGGCAATCATCGCGGTTGCACTCTTTTTGTGGCTCGGCTGGTTTCTTTCGAAAACCATTCTCCACACGATAGATAACGGCGAAGACGTCTGGAGCACCGCGAAAAACTTCCAACAGCTTATCGAAAGCTACGGAAGCTGGGGCTGGATAGTCGCGTTCGGTATTCAGGTGCTTCAGGTGGTGGTTTCGCCTATCCCCGGCGAAGTTGTCGAAGTCGGCATGGGGCTTTGCTTCGGCTGGTTCTGGGGCACGGTAATATGTATGCTCGGCGGTGCGCTTGCCGCTTGGGTGATAATGCTGTTCGTCCGCAAGTTCGGCGTTAAGATCGTAGAGCTTTTCGTTTCTACCGAAAAAATCAACGAGCTTCGCTTTATCAACAGCGAACGCAAATTAAAGCGAACGGTCTGGCTGCTTTATCTTATCCCCGGCACGCCCAAAGACCCGCTTATATTCTTCTTCGGGCTTACCAAAATCAAAATTTGGGATTTTGTCTGGATACAAATGATTGCGAGAATCCCCTCGATAGTCACCTCTGCCATTGCGGGCGATCAAGCCACAAAGCAGAACTTCGGTGTTACGATATGGATTTTCGTTATAATGGGTGCATTGGCATTGGTCGGTATATTCTTCTACCGCAAAATCCTTTTGCGCCGCGAGCACAAAAAAGAAATCAACAAATAAAGGAATTATAAAAATGGCTGTTACAGTACCCGCAGGCTATTCGCCTGTTTTGAATATCCGTCAGACAGAGGTTGCGATAAAAAAGGTCAAGGACTTTTTCGAACGCGATCTTGCAATACAGCTTAACCTCACCCGCGTTTCCGCGCCCCTTTTTGTCGATGCCGAAAGCGGTCTTAACGATAATCTGAGCGGTGTCGAACGCCCCGTCGCGTTCGATATAAAAGGAATGGCGGGCACCAACGAAATAGTTCAATCGCTCGCGAAATGGAAAAGAATGGCGCTCGGCGAATACGGCTTTTCGGCAGGAGAAGGGCTCTATACCGATATGAACGCTATCCGCCGCGATGAGGATACCGATAACATCCATTCGGTTTTCGTCGACCAGTGGGACTGGGAAAAGGTTATAACCGCCGAACAGCGCTGTGTCGATACCCTGAAAAGAGCTGTTAAGCAGATCTACACCTCTCTCCTTCACACCGAAATTTATATCGCGTACGATTATCCCTTTATCGGAAGATTGCTTCCCGAAAAAATAGTCTTTATCACGGCTCAGGAATTGGAGGACAAATACCCCGAGCTTTCCCCCAAGGAAAGAGAATACGCGGCTGTTAAGGAGCACGGCGCAATATTCCTTATGCAGATCGGCGGCGCGCTCAAATCGGGCAACAAGCACGACGGACGCGCACCCGACTATGACGATTGGAGCCTGAACGGCGATATTATCGTTTATTATCCCGTGCCCGATATCGCGCTTGAGCTTTCCTCGATGGGTATCCGTGTCGATGCCGAAACGCTCAAAAAGCAGCTCGCGGCTTCGGGCTGTGAGGACAGAGCAGGTCTTCCCTTCCACAAAGCACTGCTCGAAAACGCGCTTCCGCTTACAATGGGCGGCGGTATCGGTCAATCGAGAATGTGTATGTTCTTCCTTCGCAAAGCGCATATAGGCGAAGTACAGTCGTCGCGCTGGGAGGAAAAGGATATTGAAATCTGCAAAGCCAACAACATTCATCTTTTGTAATTATGACTATTATATTTGATTCGGTTGCCGAATTTATCGGCGAAACCCCGTTAATAGAGCTTAACGGCATACAAAACGAATACGGCTTAAAGGCACGCATACTCGCAAAGGTCGAAGGCTTTAACCCCGCAGGCTCGGCAAAGGACAGAGTAGCGCTTTATATGATCGAGGACGCCGAACAGCGCGGACTTATTAAAGAGGGCGCAACGATAATCGAAGCGACAAGCGGCAACACAGGTATCGGCTTGGCGGCGGTCGCCGTGCCCAAGGGCTATAAGGTAATCATCGTTATGCCCGATACGATGTCGCAGGAGCGTATCGCGCTGATGCGTGCATACGGCGCTTCTGTCGTGCTGACCGAAGGCAAGCTCGGTATGGCAGGCTCTATCGCCAAAGCGAACGAGCTCAAAAACAGCATAGAAAACAGCTTTATCCCCGACCAATTCACCAATCCCGCAAACGTGCGCGCGCACTATGAAACGACCGCGCCTGAAATCTGGAACGATGCCGACGGAAACGTCGATATATTCGTCGCAGGGGTCGGCACGGGCGGCACTATAAGCGGTTGCGGTAAATTTTTAAAAGAACAGAACGAAGATATTAAAATCATCGCCGTCGAGCCCAAGAATTCCCCCGTTATTTCGGGCGGGAAAGCGGGAAGCCACGGCTTGCAGGGAATCGGCGCGGGCTTTATTCCCGAAATTCTCGATTTAAGCGTTATCGATCAAACGGTCTGCGTTACCGAAGAGGAAGCGTATTCCGCGGCAAGACTGCTCGCAAAGCGCGAAGGTCTGCTCTGCGGTATTTCCTCGGGCGCGGCTCTGCACGCGGCGTTGGAGCTCGCAAGGAGCGAAGAAAACGCAGGTAAGACGATATGTGTCCTTCTTCCCGATAAGGGCGACAGATACCTTTCCACCGATTTATTTAAAGAGGAGTAAAATACATGGACTACAAAAGAATTTTAACCATTCAGGATATTTCCTGCTTCGGTCAGTGCTCGCTTACGGTAGCGCTCCCCATTCTTTCGGCATGCGGTGTCGAAACCGTTATTCTCCCCTCGGCTGTCCTTTCCACCCACACGGGCGGCTTTACGGGCTTCACCTTCCGCGATCTTTCCGATGATATACCCAAAATTCAGGCACACTGGCAAAAAGAGGGTATCGATTTCGATGCGATCTATACCGGCTATCTCGGTAGCGAAAAGCAGATCGATATGGTAACCGATATTTTCAATACTCTTGCCCGCAAGGGTGCGAAAAAGATCGTCGATCCCGCAATGGCAGATAACGGAAAGCTCTATTACGGCTTCGATCAGGCGTATGCCGATGCGATGACGCGTCTTTGCAAGGAAGCCGATATCGTTATCCCCAACATAACCGAAGCCTGCTTTATGACAGGTATCGAATACCAAGCAACCTACGACGAAGCATACGTCGAAAAAGTGCTCAAAGCGCTCGAGGAAAACGGTATGCCGAACGTAGTTCTCACCGGAATCAGCTATAACGACGAAACCACCGGCGTTATCGTTAAAATAGGCGAAAAGACCGATTATTACACCCACAAAAAAATGCCCGTCGGAAGCCACGGCACAGGCGACATATTCGCAAGCGCGTTTTCCGGCGCACTTCTCCGCGGCAAGAACGAATATGAAGCGGCTCGCGTTGCGGCGAACTATACTCTCCGCTGTATCGAAAACTCGCAGGGCGATGAATCCCACCGCTACGGCGCAAAATTCGAAACCGCAATTCCCTACCTGATTGAAGAATTGAATAAGTAATAAAAAAGCCTGCAATCGCAGGCTTTTTTTAATTTTCTATCCTATAACAGCTTTAAACTGTGTGGGATAATTCAGCTTATACCACATCAGTGTCAGCGCTATTTTTACATAGCTCACACCGTGTGCTTTTGGGAACAGATATTTTATCTTTTCTATCGACTCTGCAAACCAAGCGTCAACGCCTATATAATCAAACCAGTTCTTCATCTCATCGGAAACTCCGCCGCGCGCATAGACACCTCTGCGAGTATCATCCATAATCTTGTAGGCGAGCCCCGCGCTCTCTATTCCCCTTGCCGTCGCAGAGGCGCGAATGGTATTAAAAATATCGTCGCGGTAAGCGATAACACTTTCGATAGGAATGCCGCGCTTTACAAGCAGTTCGGCGTTCTTGTCCCACGTGCCGCTTCCGTGTGCCAAACCCGATATTTTCAAAAGCGCGCTAAAGCTTTTAGGCTTTATAACGTCAAGCATATTCTTTGCAAACGGCGTTTTGAATTCGGGAATTTTATCGGTTTCGCAATTTCCAAACGCCGAAAGCACTTCTTCGGTGCAAAAATCCACCTCGTCGATTCGCTTTCCCGTAGCATCCTCAAGCCGTTTATATGCATCTAACACCGCTTCACCGTAAAAACTAAATGCAACGCAACGGGAAAGGCTTTCGTAATATTCCTCAAACGGCAATTCGGGCACGTTCGGCAGAATTTTTCCGTCGGGCACAACCACATACGACCTCACCGTCGGTTTTTCACTCGACACAAGACAAACGGTGCGTGATTGGCTGAAATATTCCCCGAATACCTCGCCCGCTCTTTTTATAAAGCTCGTCGGAATCGATATATCAAAGCTCGGGTAACCGTTTACGACGTTGCGGTAGGTTTCAAACGGGATATTGTGTCCGTCGCAATGCATATCGCACCCGCAGGAGCATTTCTTTTTCGGCAGATCCCAACAATCATCGGCGGGCGCAAACTCAAACTGCTTACATTCGGGGCAATAATAGTGCGGGGGAAGCGGGTTTATGTCGGTCGCGCCGAGCAGATAAGCAATAAACGATGCCCCTACACCGCCGCGCACGCGGATATACGCGCGGTGCTTTTTGGCTTCCTTTAAAAGCTCGGAAAGCAGACCGAAATATAATACAATATCGTTGTTTTTGAGCTCCGAATGCTCACTTGCAAAGCGTTCCATAAGCTCGAACGGCGAATTGCTTCCGTAACGTGCGCGAAATTCTTCGAACGCGGCACGCAAAAGCGATTGTCTGTGAACTTTCGCAGAGGCTTCCGAATCCTCCGACTCGGCGGCTCTGCTTACCAACAGCTCGTCAACGCTTACGCCGAGGATTTCACTTAATTTATAAAGAATTTTACTGTTTGGTCGGCTTGTCCCGTTTTCCCATTTTGAAACCGCCTTGTCCGAAACGCCGAGCAATGCACCGAGCTGAAATTGCGTAAGACCTACTTTTCTTCTCTGTGCGCGAAGAAATTCACCGAATATATAATCTCTCATATACGTCCCTCCTTGCATTTACAGTTTAACACGCTTTTCTGCAACAAACAAGACGTAAGCTATAAACCGCAGGTAGAAAATCGCAGGATTTTTATGTAAAAGAAGCTTGTTGCTCGATACAAAAAAACGAAAGGCTTTTGCGCGCAAAAGCCCTCCGAATCTATTATCTGTTATCTGTTTTCGCGCTTATCTGGATAAGAGCGCAAATTTCAAAATATCGTTCACGCTTTCGGCGATATAGGTCGCGCCCGCGTTCTCGAGCTCGGCTCTGTCGCCATAGCCGAACAGAACGCCCAGCGAATCGATACCGTTTGCAATCGCTCCGTTAATATCCTGCGCGCGATCGCCGACCATAAGGCATTTTTCTTTTTCGGTTATTCCCATTTCGCTTATCGCATAGGCGATAATATCCGCTTTTTTGCTTCGAGTGCCGTCGAGCGTTGCGCCCGAAACGAAATCGAAGTATTTATAAAGGTCGAAGTGCTTTAAAATCTCGGTAGAAAACACCTCGGGCTTGCTCGTGGCAAGGATTATTTTTTTGCCGCTCTGCTTTAATTCGCCCAGCAATTCGGGCACACCCGAATAAACCTCGTTTTCGAACATACCCTTCGGCTTAAAATATTCGCGGTAGTATTCGATCGCCGTTACCGCGTCCGATTCCGAAAAGCCGTAATATTCCATATACGAATCCTTCAAGGGCGGTCCGATAAACTTATAAAGCTCTTTTTTGTCGCTTACCTCTATTCCGTATTTCGAAAGCGAATACGCAACCGAATTGGTTATCCCCTCGGCAGGGTCGGTAAGCGTGCCGTCGAGGTCGAAAAGGATATATTTATACATTATTTCTCCTTGATTTTATATTCAAACAAATCGAATTTCGTGTAGCCCATAGACTTCAACCGCAAAACGCTTTTTTCTCTGTCGGAATCTGTGTTAAAGCCCTTTATGAGCGGAATACGAACGGTCACCCTCTCGCTTCCCACAAGCGAAATAAGGCGTTCCAAATTGCTTATAACACGCTCGTTATCCCTGCCCGTATAGCTCTTATAGATTTCGCCGTTCATATCCTTGATGTCTACAAAAAATTCGTCGATACAGTCCGCCGCTGTCAAAACCGCGCTTTCGCTTACGTTCAAGCTCGTTTCGGCGCAAAGCCGCCATTTATCGCCGCAAATCGCGCGGAATTCGGCAATAAAATCGGCATAAAGCAGGGGCTCGCCGCCGCCGAATGTTATCCCGCCGTTTGTCGCAAGAAAATAAATATCGTCTATTTTTACGCGCTCGTAAAGCGAAAGCGGTGAAAGAAGCATTGTTTTCGTGTTTTCCGAAAATGATTGCGGATTCAAGCAATATTTACAGCGCAGAGGGCAGCCAAAAAAGCCGCACAGCGTTGTTACGCCCTGACCGTCGGTTTGTATTCTGTGGCGCGAAACCGCGATAAACGGTGCGTTCATGAGGAAATATCGCCCATTGTCGGCTCTTCGACTTCGGAAATGATAACCGAAAGCACCGCGCCCGTACTGTCGAAGATTACTTCGATATACGCCTTTTCGTAAACGACGAAATCGGTGCTTTCGCTGTTACGAGCATAGATATATTTTTGCCAATTATATTCGATGGTTTCACGCGACCAGATTGCAAGCGCTTGTGTTGCGCTGACCTCATCCATTTCGGCAAGCTCTTTTATATCAACGTCAAACGTTTCGAACTCGCCCTGTATATCGTCATAAGGATTCGAAATTTCGGGCATGGAGGGCGCGGGTATCTGGCCTGCAACCTCAACCATTTCGCCGTCTACTGTAATATCAGAAACCTTCGAGCTTTCGGGGCGTTCTTCACCCATTGTATCTGAATATTCCGAGCTTTCGGCATAGGAAGGGTCGGGCATCATATCGCCCATCGTTTCGGTACCGAGCCCGAGCTTGCTTTTAATATCCTCGCCGCAGCCGGTCGCCGCAAGCGTTATTCCCGCGGCAATACCCGCAATCGCAACGCGCCTGCCAAGACTGCGCCTGTTTGCAAGCTCGCGCTCCAGATACTGCACCTCGGCTTCGCACTTCGGGCAGGTGCCCAAGCAGTCGCCCTTGTACTTGCATTCGCTTACGACGTATTCAATGCCGTTTTCGTCCGCTATTTTTTTGCGTATTTCTTTAAGTATTCTGCATCTGTTCTTGCCGTTCATAACGATAACTCCTTTAGTGAATTACACTAATTATACGCACGAACCCGAAAAAACACTCACGCAAATTTCAAACCGTTGTATTCTTCTATATAAGATATAAGCGTGAGCATCGAGGTATAGCGCGATTCCTCGTTCGGACAGCCCAGAACCACCGCGATATATTCGTGCCCGTCGATATTGACGGTTGCAACCAGACACTTGCCCGCGCCGCTCGTGCTGCCCGTCTTTAATCCCGTAACGTCGGGGTGATAAAAACGGCCGCCCTCGTGAAGCAGGAAGTTCGAATTATTAAAGGTCATTGCCCCGCCCGAAGCGATAGGCGTGGTATAGGAAACGGTCGAAGCGATTTTTGCGATAAGCTCTTGGCTTTTCGCGTACTGCGCGATTATTGCAAGGTCCTTCACGGTGGAATAGTTATTTTCGTGGTCCCAGCCTTCGGGGTTGGCAAACGAGCTGTCGGTTGCTCCGATTTCCTTTGCGAGCTCGTTCATAAGCCCGCAGAAATATTCAACCGCTTCGCTGTCGCCCATTTCCGCGTTGCCCGATTGATAGCGTGCAACGCTGACCGCAATCGTATACGCCGCATCGGTGCCCGAGGACATAAGCAAGCCGTAAAGAAGCTGCTTGAGCGTAAGTCTGTAACCGCTTCTCAATCCGCAAACCGAAGAATCGGGCTTGACCAATTCAAGCTCGGTTCCGACGGTTATCATCGTTTCGACAGGCATATATCTTATCGCAACGGAAGCGGTGATAAGCTTGGTAATGCTTGCGATTTTGCGCTGTACGTTTTCGTTTTCGCCGTAAATGCAATAAAGCGAATCGGCTTCGTATATCGCCGCCGCGGCGACGTTTTCGGGCGTGGTAACGTTGATTACGGGGAAAAATTCCTCTTCCTCGCTCGATTCGGTAATTTCGCTCAATTCAACCGACGCTTCGCTTCCGACTTCCGAGGATTCAAATATTATTTCGGAGGATTCCTCGCTCTGCACACTGCTTTGCGATTCGCCGTCTTCGGATATGCGGAAAAGCGCAACGACCAGCGAAGCGACGATAATCAGCGCCGCAAGCGCGAGCGCGATATATGCTCTTATATTCTTGCCCGAGCTGTTTTTCGGTGTCAGCTCGGGGGTGGGGTTCGGTGTGGGAATGTTTTCGTTCATTTTATCAACCTGAAATTTTTTTCTTTAAAAAACCTGCGGAGAAAATTCTCCGCAGGTTAAATAACAAATTCTTATGCTTTGTCGTTGCAGCCGAGAACGTTAACGAGCTTGTGCTTTACAAGGGACTTGATGTTAGCGCGTGCGGGGCTGAGGTACTGTCTGGGGTCGAAGTGTTCGGGGGACTGAGCGAAGTGTTCGCGGATAGCAGCGG
>JAZTXJ010000058.1:0-11853 GCA_045636285.1 Eubacteriales bacterium | reverse complement strand
ATCCGCTTGACAACCAAAGCGCATACAAAGCGGTAATGAATGCCGCCGATAAAAACGATAAAACGGTTTCGATTCTGATTATCGGTATGGGTAGTTACGGCAGACAGTTTTTCAAAAACGCACTTTGGTTCTATCAGCTCGAGGGCTATAAGCTCGAAATCAATATCTTCGATGCCGATAAGCAGGGTCATGATTTGATAAAAAAACAGCTCGAACAGGAATGTCCCGAGCTCATTTCCAAAAACCCCTGCTGCAATGACGGCGACGCGAATTACGATATCCGCTTTTTCTCGGGTATCGATTGCTTCTCCTCGGATTTCGATAAATGCTTCGATTCTTCGGAAGACGGCAGACGCTTAAAGCGTACGAGTCTTGCATTTGTCACGCTCGGCGACGACGATAAAAATATCGAAGCGGCTGTTATGCTCAGAAGGCTTTTTGACCGCATAAAGCGTTACAACAAAAACGACGTAAAGAAGACAAATTTATACGAAACGCCTATTATCAACGCCGTTGTATACGATGATCAAAAGGCGTCAAACCTCAGCGCACACGGCAGTATGCTTAAAAACCATAAGGGGCAGGACTACCATATCAATTTCATAGGCGACAGAGCATCGCAGTATGATTATCTGAATATCGAACACAACCGTAAAATAGAACATTCTGCATTCAAATTCCATATCGATTGGTTGCGTAAGATTGCACAGCTAAGATACTATTACGAAAACGATTCCGAATTTCGCAGTAAGGTCGATAAACACCGAAAGGATCCTCAAACGCCTATATATTGGGACGATGAATATATCTTTATGTATAAAGGCGCAGACGGAAGAACCGATTTCGACGGAGCCGTCAATGCAGGCGAGGTTAAGAGCATGGCGAGCGATTACGTCAATTACGAATATTTCAGACGCTCATCTATCGCAAAGGCTATGCATAAAAATATAACCAAAGATTATTTTTCGAAAACGGAAGAGCATAACGACGTATGTACCTGCGAGCTTTGCCAAACCAAACGCAAAACCGAGCACATGCGCTGGAATGCATATATGCGTACAGAGGGATATATTCGCGGAGTCAGAAATGACCGAGGTAAAACACACCCCGATCTTTGCGCTTGGGACGAATTGGATTACCTCGAACGCTTTAAGGATTAGAAAGGACTTTTTATGTACACACCCAAACCTGTTGATACAAGCAAAATAGAGCTTCCGAAAGAGCTTCTTGCTCTTACCGAGCAGATCGCCGAAAACGTTCACGAAAACTGGTCGATCGGAAGAATTTCTCAAGGCTGGACTTACGGCGAAAAGCGCGACGACGCAAAAAAAGAAACGCCCTGCCTTGTACCTTATTCCGAACTGCCCGAAAGCGAAAAGGAATACGACCGCGCCACCGCACTCGAAACGCTAAAGCTTATAGTTGCGCTCGGTTATAAAATAGAAAAGGTGAAATAATGAAAAACATAGACGTATATTCCGAAGAATTCAAAATCAAACACGAACAGTTTATTATCGGCTGTGATTCTGTCGAGGAAATGGGACTTTGGGACAAAGAAACCTATGGCGAAATGGAAGCGTTTTATTCCTCCGATATGGCGTGCATAATCATTCGCCTTATCGCCGCCGACGGTAGAATTACTCAAAAAGAGGTTGAATACCTCAACACCAATTTCGGCTTCGATTATAGTCTTGATGCTCTTATCGAGGTATACGAAACAAGCCGTGAAGCAATAGGAAGCTCGTTCGATAAGTTCTTTGAAAACGGCGTTGAATTGCTCCGCTCGATCAACGAAAAGCTTGCAAACGCATACCGCGAGCTCCTCGCTCTCGCCTGCGATATAATTATCGCCAGCGACGGCATAGTAACCACCGCAGAAATTTCCGAGCTTAACCGAGTAAAAGCATTGTTTGAATAGTAAAAAGGCGTTGCCGTAAGAGCAACGCCTTTGATTTTTATTCGTATCTGCCGCAATACCAGCCGGTAACGCCGTCCTTCTTTGCAAGAATACCGATGCTTGTTTTCTGTATTACCGATAAAGTATCGCCGATATTTACGGGCAAACGGTAATCGGTCGATTGGCGAATGCGCGAAATATCCCCGTGCGATAAAGTGCTTGCATCGATCCAAAGTGAGTTCGCGGTGATATACATCTGCTTTCCGCTTGCAATGTGCTCGACAAATGCAATATCGCCCTCGAGCGATAAGAAGCAAACCTTATTTTCGGGCCAAGTAACAGAAAACGCATTTTCGGAGCACTGCTGTTCCTCGCAAGCAACAACGGTTTCGAGCGAATCGTAGGTATATAAAACAATATCATTCGGGTCGCAATCGGGAGAGGGGAAGGCAAGAAGATTTAATTGCCCCTCCTGCGCGATACCGCACCCACCGTCGATTGATATGATATTCGTTTGATTGCAAAAATACGGGTTACAGCAGAGCTTTCCGCCCAAGTAGTTCAAAACAGGCCAATGCCCACACACGATATATTTTGAAAACTTCAAACCCTTTTCTGCGGCGCAGTCGCGGAATGCATCGGCTTTTAAATAAGAAAGAGCATCTCTTTCGTTATCGGGCGTGGAATAAAACGCTTCTTCGCCTTCGGGAATTCCGCCGTGAACGAATATATATTTATCGGTTTCTATAACAGTGGGGAGCGAAGCGATAAAATCAAATTCGGGCTTAAAGCGTTCCCAAACCTTTTCTATGTTTTCGCTTATAATTTCAACACTGCTCGGCTCGGTGCCGATTTCATCGAACATCTCCTTGTAAAAGCAGGTACCCTTCCAGTCGTTCATATAATTTATATAGTCAAAAAGGTTCTGCGCGTTTTCTTTGTTATCGATAGCTTCTTTAATCGAAACCAAGCGCAAATAATCGACGTTGCCTATCATGGCAACCGCGCGCCCTTCGGCGCAGAGCTTCATAATATAGCGTAAGGTTCCCAAGCTGTCGGGCCCTTTGTCGAGCATATCGCCGACAATCAAAAGCAGATCGTTTTCGCAAAAATCCGCTTTTTCCAAAACCGCCCGAAGATGATCCGCATGACCGTGAATATCGCTTGTAACAAGCAATCTGCCGTTACCGTTTACGGCAATGTTCGTTCTTTTGAAGCTATACATAAACTCACCTCGGATTTTGCATTTAAACAAATTATATATCGCACTTAAACGTTTGTCAACATCGCACTTGATTTGTTACGCCAAATATGCTATACTGTCGAAAAACAATGGAGCAACAGCTATGAATAAAACAATAATCCGCAAATTACTCGATAAGCTTTTTTGTTTTAAAAAGCTGTCGTTTATATTGCCGCTCGTTATCGCGGCGGTAATGCTTGCGCTCGGCACGGCGGTCAAAGGCGGTCTTCCCGAGGATATATGGTTCTTCATTATTACCTCGGCAGTTATTTCTGCTGTTTGGTTCGGGTTCGTTTATTTTCTTATCAGAATGTTCACAAAGCTTAAAAACTGCCCCGATTGGTATACCGATATTTTTGAACTGCTCGCGCTTTCGGGATTTACTCTAAGTGCGTTGCTTCAAATAATAGATTTTATAAAAGATACAAACAGCTTTTCTTCGTCTGTCTGTATCTGCTTTATCTCTCTTTCCGCAATATCACTTGCACACAACAAACGCAACTGAAGGAGTAAAAAATGACACCCAAAGACTATACAATCACAAAAATTGAGGGCGAATACGCCTACCTTCGAGAGCTTGATTCCGATAATACCGATGAAATCTTTATCGCGCTTGCGCTTCTTCCGCAGGGCGTCGATATCGGCACAAAGCTCCATTACGAAATGCTCGAATATACGGTTATCGAATAGGAGATAAGCAATGAAAAAAGATTCTGTTTTTCAGGCAATAAAATTCGTGCTCTTTTCCGCGTCTGCGGCGATAATACAGGCGGGCTCGTCCGCGCTGTTTCTCGAGGTTTTCAAATGGCAATACAGCGTGTCATATCTGTTGGCGCTTCTTCTGTCTGTCCTTTGGAATTTCACGTTCAACCGCCGCTTCACCTTTAAATCCGCGGCAAACGTTCCCGTTGCAATGGCGAAGGTGCTTGGCTTCTATGCCGTTTTCACACCGCTCTCTACCTGGCTTGGCGACCTTGCCGTAAATTCGGGTGTTAACGAATATATCGTGCTTGCCGTTACGATGATCTGCAACCTTGTTCTTGAATTCCTTTTCTGTAAATTCGTCGTTTACCGCAATCAAGAAAATACACTTAAAAAATAAAATCAAACAGCCGATGCGAATATTATAAACGCATCGGCTGTTCTTTTGTCTAACCGTAAATCTCTTCGCCCTGTTCGGTCATAACGTGGTAGGATAATATGGTGTAATAATCAATGCTTTCATCAAAGCCTTCGCCCAGCATCTGCTTGAAATCGCGCATATACATATCGTATGTGTGTGCGTTTCCGTTATCGTTGCGGTCGAAAACGGTGGTGACCCATATATTTCTCGGAACGTCCTCGTAAATGCTTTGATTTATGCCCACAAACATTTCACCGCCGCTTATAAATACTATACCGACGTCCATATCGTAATCGGTTTCCTTCGTTGTGAACGTAATCGTATCTCCTTGTCGGAATGCGCTTATAACCGTAAAGCTGTGTCCCTCGGGCGATTCATAAAGCACAAATCCGTCACCGTAGCTTATTTCCTCGTTGTCCTCGGGCAGCTTTATGGTGTGTGCTTCCGGCGCAACGGTGCCTTCATATATTTCGTATTTGTCGAAGAAATCGTCGTAAAAGGTCAAAACGTTGCATTTTTTACCGTTGTCGGTAATGTATATGGAAATCTCGTTGTACTTGACCTTGTCAATGCTTTTATCCGAAATATCATAATAAAAGATTTCGTTGCTCTGCTCGTGATATATTGCAATCGCCTGCTCGTTCTTCAAATAATAATATTTAAAACCGTTCCATTCGGCACTGCATTCTATTTCACTCTGCAAAACCGTTTCGGTTTCTCCGTCAAATATCGGAACGCGGTATATCCCGTTAACGTCGCTTTTAACAGTGTATTTTTCATATTCGCGCAACGCGTAATCTTCGGTGACCTCACTCATATCTGCGGTAAGATAGATATGTGCGCCGTTGCCGTCTTCGGCAATAACCGCATCACCGTCTTCGGTGAAACGTAATATCCTGCCTTTTCCTTCAACAGTTTTTCCGCTTTCGAGCTCGTATAAATACCATTCGGCTTTCAGCGTGCTCCAACCGCCGTCGGACGTTTTCGGCGGCTTGTAAAATACTATATATCTTCCGTCGTCCGAAAAAACCGTTTTACTTCTTTTTTGTATGTCCGTAACTCTTTCGCTCATCGTTTCGGTATCAAGAACGCTTGCGGTAAATTCGCCGTTTTCGTCTGCGTAGCACCATACGATATATCTGTAATCATCGGAAATTGCCAAAATGTCTGCGTATCTCGGCAGTTTTCTCATTTCACCGCTTTCGACGTTTATCATAAACCGCTCGATTACGGGAGCCTCGCCCGATTCATCCCAAATATCAAATAACCCCCATTCCGTGCTTGTGCCGAGCTCGTTAAGGTATATTATATCGCCTATGTCGCGCTCTGCCGTGTTGCGCTTGTCGATAAAATCCTTGTTTCTTTCATAAACCTCGCGTATTATGTCGCGTATGCAATCTTTTTTTACGTCGTATACGGGATAATAATACTCGCGCTCCGAAAAATCGTGCCAATCATGCAGAAGCAAAATAAACCGTTCGTTTAAAATTTCGGTGCGTGCCACCCAATAGGGAAGCTCGCCTTGCTTTTTTTCTTCGCTTGCCGTACGCGCCAAATTTGCGGAACCGATAAAGGCGGTCGGCATAAAGCTGATGCCTGTGCTCAAAACGGGCGAATCCGCCTTTGATATAGTAATCTGCTCAACGGTAAATTCGCGCGGTGTGTACCAATCGGGTAAAGCGTTTTTGTTTGCTTGGCTTTCCTCGTTCATTGAAGTGATTTCACCGCCGAAATCCGTATAAGCGTAAATCGCAAACGAAACCGATATGAACAAAGCCAAGCAAGCGGCAATCAAGCCCAAAGTCTTAATGCCGGATTTGCGCTTTTTGTCCGTTCTTTCGCAAAGCAAGTTTATTTGCGACAGGTTCGGCAGTTCGAAATGCTTTTCTTCTTCCTTAAAGTAATTACACAGCATTTTTTCAAGCTCGTTGATTTTCAAAGTGTTTCCTCCTATTCTTCAAAGTATGACTTTAGCTTTTCCAAAGCGCGCTGGCACCGTTTTCTCGCCGTTGCGTGCGTTATTCCAAAAACCCGAGCAATCTCCTTGTGGTCGAGCTCTGCGTAATACCGAAGCTTGATGATAAGTCTTTCCTCATCGGAAAGCCTGCTTAGTGCCTCGTGTACGTATATGAATTCAACGTTGTCCTCTGTAAACAGCGGCTCTCCCTCGATTGCATCTAACGCGAGCGCATTTCCGCGCTTTTTCAGCTTGTCCAGAGCGCAGGAGCGCGCAATCGCCAACACCCACGCCTTCGGATTGCTTCCTTTGCGGTAACCGTGTGCAGATTTTAATATTTTAAGCATTGTGTCCTGTAAAACGTCCTCTGCATCGCTTTTTTGCTTCACGATTTGTAACGCCACCGAAAATATCATTTTGCCGTATTGACGGTAAATGACCGAAAGGGCATTTCTGTCGCCCTTGGAAATATTGCATATTGCTTCGTCGCATTCGTCGCCAAAGCTCAAAAACAAAAACACGCTTACCACCTCCGTTCATTAAGTATAACCGTCGGTTTTGCTAATTTGTGACAGCCTTTTATGCGTTTGAAAAGAAAACGCATAAAACATTATAATAAATTGTATTTGCGAATGCAAAAAAATATTGAAAAAAGTACGTCTGTGTGATATTATATCGGTATTGAATTTTCAACTCCACGGAGGATTTAGAATATGAGCATACGTATAGGTATTTTTGGCTACGGCAACCTCGGCAGAGGTGTTGAATCGGCAATCCGCCAGAATAGTGATATGGAGCTTGCCGCAGTATTCACACGCCGCGATCCCGCCACCGTAAAGATCGCAACTGAAAACGTTAAGGTCTGCCATACCGACGATGCAAAGAATATGATAAACGATATCGACGTTATGATACTTTGCGGCGGAAGCGCGACCGACCTTCCCGAACAAACCCCCGAGCTTTCGAAGTATTTCAACGTTGTCGACAGCTTCGATACGCACGCGCGTATTCCCGAGCATTTCGCAAACGTAGATAAAGAAGCACAGCAATCGGGCAAGGTTGCTCTTATTTCGGTAGGCTGGGACCCCGGTATGTTCTCGCTTAACCGTCTTTATGCTTCGGCAATTCTCCCCGAAGGTAAGGATTACACCTTCTGGGGCAAGGGTGTTTCGCAGGGACATTCCGATGCGATACGCCGCGTTGAAGGCGTGCTCGATGCAAAGCAGTACACCATTCCCGTCGATGAAGCGCTTACCGCTGTAAGAAGCGGAGCAAATCCCGAGCTTACCACCCGCCAAAAGCATATCCGCGAATGCTTTGTTGTTGCGAAAGAGGGCGCAGACCTTGCACGCATCGAACAGGAAATCAAGAATATGCCCAACTATTTCGCCGATTACGATACGACTGTGCACTTTATCACAGCCGAGGAATTAAAGCGCGACCACAGCGGTATTCCTCACGGCGGATTCGTTATAAGAAGCGGAAAAACGGGACTCAACTCCGAGCATAACCATATTATCGAATATTCGTTAAAGCTCGATTCCAACCCCGAATTTACCGCAAGCGTTATCGTCGCCTATGCACGCGCGGCTTACCGCTTGAATAAAGAGGGTGCACGCGGCTGTAAGACCGTGTTCGACGTTCCGCCCGCATATCTCAGCATTAAGAGCGGGGAAGAATTAAGGAAGGAAATGCTTTAATGAACGGCAAAAAGATTTTTATTTCCATACTCGTTCTTCTTATAATTCTCGCGATCGGATACTATATATACGACGTAACCGCAAACAACACTCCGTACAGCGAAAACCTCTTTAAAATGGCTGTTGTCGTCGTTTCGCTTTGTATATCGGTTCACCGTGTCGCACAGACGGCAGGCGGCAGAAAACCGCTCAGCTTTTATGAAAAGCAGTATTGGAACCATATCGAGCACGTTTATGCGCGCGAACCCGAAGCACGCAAAAAGCTCTTGACCGCGATTCGATTTTACGATGAAAGCAATTACGAAAAAGCGCTTTCCATACTCGAAAAGCTCAAAGCCGCACGCCCTTCGAAGCGCGATATGAACGCGCTCTGTCTGATTTGTGCGCTTTGCTATACCGATTGGGGACTTGTCGATTCGGCAATCAAGGAATATGAATATATACTCGTTTCGGACCCCGATAACACTACCGCGCTTTCAAACCTCGGCTTGCTTTATTCAAAAGCGGGCGATTATGAAAACGCAGAACGCACCCTGAAGCACGCGCTCGAGCTTGATCCGAAGGACGTGTTTGCCTGCAATAACCTTGCATATATGTATTTCCGTGCACGCAGACTTCTGCTCGCTGTCGAATATGCTCACAAAACTCTCGAAATACAACCGAACTTCTGTCAGGCGGCGTCACTGCTTGCTATAATATATTACGCGGCAGACGATACCGATAAATACGACAAGTACCGTCAGCTTGCAATCAAATGCGGCGAAAGCGCCGAAACGATCGAAGAGCTCGCGGCGGTTAATTACGAAACCCTGCGTGCCGCTTTCGACGAGCAGGAAGAGTATCCCGAATAACCAAAATCGTTATTTTGTTATGGCATTTCGAGCAAGGCTTTATAGCTTTTGTTCGAAATGTCATATTGACAATTAAGTGCTTGTTGTGATATAATTTCTTGAAATAAGCAAGCGCCGCAAAAACGGTGCTTCGCATATAAAGAGGTACAAAATGTCCGTATTGAGTAAGTACAAAATCATACGTTCCGAATCTCATCCCGAGCACGTGTTTTCCTTCGAGGGTGCTTTGTCCTCTTTTACGGAATATTTTTCTCAAAATAAAGAATATATTGTTTTTCCCGGTTTTTGCGACGTGCACGTGCATTTTCGTGAACCGGGTTTTTCTTATAAAGAAACGGTAAAAAGCGGTTCACTCTCCGCGGCTCGCGGCGGCTATACCGCCGTGTGCACCATGCCCAATCTTAACCCGACTCCCGACAGTATCGAAAACATAAAGCTTCAAAGAGATATTATCGAAAAGGATTCGGTTATCGAAGTATATCCCTACGGTACGATAACGGTTAACGAAGCGGGCAACGAGCTTTCGGATATGGAAGGCATGCGCGATCTCGCTATCGCCTTTACCGACGACGGCAGGGGAGTCCAGTCCGATGAAATGATGCGCGCCGCAATGCTCAAAGCAAAAAGCTTGGGCAAAATGATCGTAGCGCACTGCGAAGTCAACTCACTGCTTAAAGGCGGATATATCCACGACGGAGAATACGCAAAAGCGCATAACCACCGCGGTATCTGCTCGGAAAGCGAATATCAACAAATCGCGCGTGATATAGAGCTCGTAAAAGAAACGGGATGTGCCTACCACGTCTGCCATATTTCGACAAAGGAAAGCGTCGAAATAATAAGGCAGGCTAAAAAAGAGGGTGTGAACATCACCTGCGAAACAGGACCTCACTATTTGGTGCTCGACGATTCCGATCTGCAAGAGCACGGCAGGTTCAAAATGAATCCTCCGCTCCGCGCAAAAGAGGATAGGGAAGCCCTTATCGAAGGAATACTTGACGGCACGATCGATATGATCGCTACCGACCACGCACCCCATTCGGCAGAGGAAAAATCGAAGGGCTTGGAAAAAAGCGCGTTCGGCATAGTAGGGCTTGAAACCGCGTTCCCCGTGCTGTATACCAAATTGGTAAAAAGCGGAATACTTACGCTCGAAAAGCTTGTCGATCTGCTTTGCATAAATCCGAGAAAGCGCTTCGGCATACCGATGAATTGCGATTTCACCGTATGGGAAACCGAAACCGAATTCACGGTAGATCCCAACGAATTTCTTTCCTTGGGCAAGGCTACACCGTTCGAAGGCGAAAAGCTTTTCGGTCGCTGTGTTCTCACCGTTTGCAACGGCAAAGCGGTTTATACAAACGTAAATAATTAACATGATATAGAAATATTCAGGAGGCTTAAAATGGCAAAAAGAACAGACATCAAAAAAATTCTTATTATCGGTTCGGGTCCTATCGTTATAGGTCAGGCGGCAGAATTTGACTATGCAGGCACTCAGGCTTGCCTTGCTCTCAAGGAGGAAGGCTACGAGGTCGTGCTTTGTAACTCCAACCCCGCGACCATTATGACCGATACCACTATCGCCGATAAGGTGTATATGGAACCGCTCACTCTTGAATATATTGCGAAGATACTTCGCTACGAACGCCCCGATGCGATCGTTCCCGGTATCGGCGGTCAGACAGGTCTTAACCTTGCAATGCAGCTCGAAAAGAAGGGCGTATTGCGCGAATGCGGCGTAGAGCTTCTCGGCACGAGCAGCGAATCTATCGAACGCGCAGAAGACAGAGAACTCTTCAAAGAGCTCTGCCAATCCATCGGCGAACCCACTATTCCTTCCGAAATCACCTATAATATCGAAGAAGCAAGAAAAGCGGCAAAGGAAATCGGTTATCCCGTTGTTCTCCGTCCCGCGTTTACCCTCGGCGGTACGGGCGGCGGCTTTGCAAATAACGAAGAAGAGCTCGAAGAAATCGGTCTTAACGCATTCAAGCTTTCTCCCGTTCATCAGGTTCTTATCGAAAAGAGCGTAAAGGGCTATAAGGAAATCGAATTCGAGGTTATGCGTGACTCCAACGACCACGCGATCACTATCTGCGGTATGGAAAACGTCGATCCCGTCGGTGTTCATACAGGTGACTCTGTCGTTGTCGCTCCTATTATGACCTTAAACGAACACGACCTTAAAATGCTCAACGATTCCGCAATCAAGATCATTCGCGAGCTCAAAATCGAAGGCGGCTGTAACGTTCAGTTCGCACTCGACCCCCACTCCAGCCAATACTATCTTATCGAAGTAAACCCCCGCGTTTCGCGCTCCTCTGCACTCGCATCGAAGGCGAGCGGCTATCCTATCGCACGCGTAACCGCAAAGATCGCAGTGGGTATGGCACTCGAAGATATTGCAATCGCAAACACCAACGCGGCGTTCGAGCCTGCGCTTGATTACGTTATCGCAAAGCTTCCCAGATTCCCGTTCGATAAATTCGCTACCGCTCCCAATACTCTCGGTACTCAGATGAAGGCTACCGGCGAAATTATGAGCATCGGTTCGAATTTGGAAGAATGCTTCTTGAAAGCAGTTCGCTCTCTCGAAACGGGCGCGGATCACTACCAGATCCCCAAATTCACCAATATGTCTACCGAAAATATACTTGAATACATCAAGGAATTCAAGGACGATAACATTTTCGCGGTTTGCGAGCTTCTCCGCCGCGGTATCTCTATCGAAGAAATTCACGAAATCACGAAGATCACCCGCTACTTCCTCGAAACCTTTGCAAATATCGTTAAGATGGAAGAAAAGCTTAAAGCAAACGCAGGCAACTTCGAAGTTCTTGCCGAAGCAAAGAAGCTCGGCTTCTGCGATAAGATTATTGCAAAATATTGGGGCGTAAGCGAGCTCGAAATCTTTGCGCTCCGCAGAGAAAAGAAGCTCTTCCCGATATACCGTATGGTAGATACCTGCCACACCGGAGCGTATATCCCTTATTTCTACTCCTCCTACACCGGCGAAAATACCTCGATCGTTACCGATAAGAAGAAGATCGTCGTTCTCGGTGCAGGTCCTATCCGTATC
>JAZTXJ010000057.1:0-26568 GCA_045636285.1 Eubacteriales bacterium | reverse complement strand
TTGATTTTGTAAAATACCGTAAAAATCCGCGACAGGCGCGTGGATTTTTACACCTATGACATTCGCGGGCTCGGACAAGACACGAAGTGTCGCGCACGAGCTCGACGCGAGTGAACGAACATCCAAAAAAACAATTAAAATTCCTGAATTTTAATTGAGAGCGCCAGCGACGTTAAGATATAAACATGGCGTCGCCGAACGAGAAGAAGCGATACCTTTGTGCCACGGCTTCGTTATAAGCGTTCATTGTGTTTTCGTACCCGGCGAACGCACAGACGAGCATTATCAGCGTGCTTTCGGGAAGGTGGAAGTTGGTTATCATCGCATCGACGCACTTGAATTTCACACCGGGGTGAATGAATATCGAGGTTTCGCCCTCAAATGCGCGCACGATACCGTCTTCGCCCGTAGCACTTTCGAGCGTGCGAACGCTTGTGGTGCCGACGGCGATAACTCTGCCGCCGCGTGCGTGGACTGCGTTTATGCGGTCTGCCGCTTCCTGCGTTACCTTAATATATTCCGCGTGCATAATATGGTTTTTAAGATCGTCCTCCTTAACGGGACGGAAGGTACCCAAGCCAACGTGCAGCAGAACGCGCACTATTTCGACACCCTTTTCCTCTGCCTTCTTCAAAAGCTCGGGCGTGAAGTGCAAGCCCGCGGTGGGCGCGGCGGCAGAGCCGTCGGTTTTTGCATAAACGGTTTGGTAACGGTTTTTATCGGCAAGCTTTTCGGTGATATAAGGGGGAAGGGGCATAATACCGATACGGTCGAGTATTTCGGTGAAAACGCCTTCGTATTCAAAACGAATAACACGCAAGCCGCCGTCGAGAATTTCGGTTACGGTGCCCGAAAGCTCTTCGGAATAAATAATCCTCTGCCCGATTTTCGTTTTCTTGCCGGGACGGGTAAGGCATTTCCACACCTCGCCTTCGGCTTCTTCAACGCGGGAAAGCAAAACCGTTTCGATTTCGCCGCTTCTTCCCTCGGCAACGCCGAAAAGACGTGCGGGGATAACGCGCGTATCGTTGATAACCAGGCAATCGCCGGGGTTAAGGTGGTCTATAATATCGCAAAAGGTTTTGTGGCTCGTGCTTCCGCTTGTTTTGTCAAGACACAAAAGGCGCGAACGGTCGCGCTTTTCGCTCGGGGTCTGCGCGATAAGCTCCTGCGGAAGATCGTAATAATAGGTGGAACGCTTTAAAAGATCCATATCGGTTTCCTTTGCAGTCGAATATACTGTAATAAATATGTATAGTGCTTTTTCGTATTATACAACACGGTAACACAAAATTCAACAGAAAAGGAAAAACCGGCATGAAAAAATCGCTTATTTTCCGCGGTGCGGCAACCGCGCTCGTTACACCGTTCACCGAAAACGGTATAGATTATATCGCTTTTGCGAAAATGATAGACTTTCAGCTCTCCCGCGGGATCGATGCGCTTGTCGTTTGCGGCACGACGGGCGAAAGCTCGACGCTTTGCGATGAAGAAAAGAGGGAGCTTATCGCTTTTGCCGTAAAGCAGGTAAGAAACCGAGTGCCCGTGATCGCGGGGACGGGGTGCAACGACACCAAGCGTGCCGCTTCGCTTTCGGAATACGCCGCAGGCGTCGGCGCCGATGCATTGCTTGTCGTAACCCCTTATTATAATAAATGTACGCAAAAAGGACTTGTTGCCTATTATAACGATATTGCTTCGGCTTCGGGACTGCCCTTTATCGCATACAGCGTGCCCGCAAGGACGGGAATGAAGATCGAGCCCGAAACCGCGGCGAGAATTGCCGAAAGCCCGCTCGCCTGCGGAATAAAGGATGCGGGCGACAGTATTTCCGATACGGCGCGCATAATTTCGCTCTGCGGGGAAGAGCTTCCCGTTTATTCGGGCAACGACGACAGAATACTGCCCGTGCTCTCGCTCGGGGGGAAGGGAGTAATTTCGGTAATGTCCAATATTATTCCCGCCGAGGTGAAAAGGCTCTGCACACTCTTCTTCGATAACGATATTCCGCGCGCGAGCGCATTGCAGACCGCGCTAATTCCACTTTGCGATGCTTTGCGGTGCGAAATCAACCCCATTCCCGTTAAAGCCGCGCTTGCCGAAATGGGATTTTGCGAAAATATATTGCGCGCACCGCTTACGAGCATAAGCCGCGAGCACGCGCACGAGCTGATGAAAACGTTAAAAGGCTTGGATTTATAACCGTAAGCGCCGTTTCGTATGCGATTAAAGCCCGACATTTAGCCGTGTCGGGCTTTATTTTGCGCATTTTAACAAATTAACGCGAATTGTGTATTTTGGTGAATAAACACCTCTGCGATTTGTCTAAAAATGATATTTTTGGTATAAATGTCAAAAAACTATTGCAAAGCCGTGAATTGTGTGGTAAGATAGTATCACTATAATTGCCGTATGGTATTGCGGCAGATTAAAAGGCATCCGGCGTAACAGAAACGGGGACCGTTCCAAGCCCCGCTGAAACGGCGTCGGACCCTTTAAAAAAATAAGGAGGAAATTATGGAACACAAATTCTCGTTCAAGAAACTGTTGAGCGTGCTCTTAGTTTGCGCTATGTTGCTCAGCTCCTTCACGTTTCTTGCCTTTGCCGAAGAAGAAGCTATTAACGTAGCACTCGGCAAGGAATACACTGCTCCTGAAGCGCTCGGCGGCTACAACGCAAAGCTTACCGACGGCGTTAAGGACACCGCTATGGCTTACGATGGCGACAAATGGTTTGCTTTCAAGGACCATCCCACTCAGCATCAGGGTAACCTTGGCGGTCAGAGAACCGGCGAAATCGTTATCGATCTCGGCGGCTCGTTTGAACTTACCGAAGTTAAGGTTTATGCTATTCTTAACGACGGCGCAGGTGTCAGCCTTTGCTCCGACGCAAAGGTTTACCTCTCCGATGACGGCGCAACCTGGGGTGAAGCTTTCACTCTTGACGTTCCCGCAATCGAAGCTGCTCAGGCTTATACTATCGAAGGCGAAGTAGAAGGCACCGCAAGCTTTGTTAAGGTTGAACTTACTCTTGGCGAAAAGACCTTCCTTTTCTTCAACGAAATCGAAGTTTTCGGTTTTGGCGAAGCAGAAGAAGATGACGGCCCTTACAACTACGGCCTCAATATCGACCTCAGCGATAACGAACAGCTTCTCATCTCCGACGATGAAGCGATCAAGCTTCTCACCGACGGCGATTGGGCTCTCGATGCAGAAGGCTGGGGCGGCAAGCACGACGGCGTTGTTCTCGTTCAGAATAAGAACGCAAGCGACGCAGACGCTTACGGTATGGCAAACTTCATCTGGAAGTTTGAAGATACCCCCGATCCTTACAATACCATTAAGTTCGGTCTTTATTCCGACGTTAACTCCATGATCGGCTTCCCGACCGAAGAAGACGTATTCTTCTCCAATGACGGTTTGAACTGGGTTTCCGGTTACAGCTCCGCTGAAATCGGCTACGGCGAAACCATTCCGGACGCTTTCACCAAGTTCGATGGCGAAGCTACCGTTCCCGGTACTGTTGTGGCTGAAATCAAACTCCGCAGCCCTCAGACCTATAAGTACGTTAAGATCGAATTCTACTATCCGAAGAGCCCCTTCACCGAAGAAAACGGCTATACCAACGGTACTGCTAAGCCCAGATGGGAATTCTTCGGTCTTACCGAAGTATTTGACTTCAGCTACGTAGATCCCTCTTCTGTAATTACCGACTTCAACGCGGCTAACTACTGGGAATCTCGTTACGGCAGAGGCGGCGCATCGTTCGGTTACACCGATGCTGACGCTTACGCAGTAGCATACGATAACTTCATCAGCAGCGCTTATACTCAGGTTGCTTTTGCTCCTGTTGCAGGCGTAGAAAACGTATATGAAGTAGTTGCAAAGGCTAGCGGCGCAGACGCATTCGAATTCCCCGAAGGCGGCTTCATTTGGGCTGCATACACCAGCGCAAATGCAGGCTCCGCAGGCAAGGCAGCTATTGATCTCTTCGCTACCATGTCTGTTGGCGAAGCTTACGAATTCACCGGCATCGACTTCGAAAACGGATTCGGTGCAAAGG
Source organism: Eubacteriales bacterium (assembly GCA_045636285.1). GTDB lineage: Bacteria > Bacillota > Clostridia > Oscillospirales > CAG-382 > Coliplasma. The sequence goes on along the minus strand of JAZTXJ010000057.1, from coordinate 22,505 downwards.
ACGCAGCTATCAGCAAGTACGTTGATCCCAACGCTCCCAAGAACGTACTTCTCGGCGTAGCGTTTGATAAGCTCACCGGTACCTATTATAGCTACGGTTCCGCTATGGCAACCGACGGTTCGGAACTTACCGATGGTTATCACATCACCGAAGATAACTATGTTGCTCCTATCTACAAGGTAGAACAGGTTGCAGGCTTCGGCGGCCTCTCCGGCGGCACTCTCGAATTGGAAGGCGCTTTGGACGCAACCTATTCGATCAATAAGATCGCTGTTTACTATGCAAACGGCAGCGCAGGCTCCGGCATCTGCGAACCCGGCACCATCAAGGCGTTCTATAAGAACGGCGACGGCGAATGGATTCAGTTCGGCGAAACCTTCGAAAGCACCGAAACTGATGAAAACCAGAACGATAACAGCTTCGTAATCAGCTCTGTTGAATTCACTGTTGATACTGCTGTTAACGCAACCGATATCAGATTTGAAATGTCTCCCAGAACGGGCAAGACCATGGTATTCATCTCCGAGCTCGAAGCTTGGGGCACTGAAGCTACTGAAGCTCCCGAAGTTCCCGACGGAATCGTTATCGACGGCGCTCTTACCGATTGGGAAGACAACTGGACCGTAGTTAACGGCGAAACCGGTTACTGGCAGGCTATTCCTACCGATGAGGCTGAACTCGCAGGTTACTATAACTTCCAGATCACTTCTGACGAAAACAACCTCTACATCGCAGCTGAAATCGTAGATCTCACTTGCACCGCTTTCCGTGTTTGGTTCAGAACCAACCCCGAAGCAACTGTATATACTCACTTCTACCACATCGACGCAAACGGCGCAGCTGGTAAGGTTAACACCTCCACTACTGCTAACTCCGCGACTGCTATCACGGATTCCAAGGCTGTTGGCGTATTCAAGGTAGGCGAAGACTCTATTATCGTTGAAATCTCCATTCCTCTTTCGGAAATCGGCGCAACCGACGGTAATGTTGAGTACTACGCAAACACCCAGAGCGGTTCCACTCTCTTCTATCCTCCTGTAGCAGAAGGCGAAAACGGCGACCGTCTCGCAAATCTCCCCTATAAGAACTGGTACGTTGCTCCCAGCGAACCCGAAGTACCCGAACTTCCCGACGTTGTAGAAATCAAGGTTTCTCACGTTAACGCATACAACTGGGGTACCTTCGAATCGATGATCATTACCGGCGACGGTAAGACCGTTGAAGAAGTTATCGGCCAGAAGCCTATTTGGTGGATCGTATACACCGTTGAAAACGTAGACGGCAAGTACGTTGCTACCAGCTATCTCAAGAACTCCGAAGACTGCTACAAGGTAACCGTACCTACCGGCGGCTTCCTCTTCTATGTATTTGACGCTAACAGCGCATACGCTGCTGCAGACGAAGAAAAGCTTCTCGGCTACACCTTCGTGGTTGACGGCCTTAAGCTCGACGGCGTAACCGCTATCGACACCACCAAGGATCCCGCAAAGGTTATCAAGGCATACGCTCCCGGCGTAGAAATTCCCGAACCCGAACCCGCTCCCATCACTTCTCAGGTAGTAGCAGGCTTCAACCTCGGCACCTTTAAGGATCACGTTAAGGATTCTGCAGGCGCATACATCTTCACCGACGCTGAAGTATACGCAGGAACCACCGCATACTCTTGGTGGAGACACGTTGCATTCGCTCCTGTTGCTGATATGGAAGGCACTTACGAAGTAATCGCTATTACCAACGGCGAAGGCGGCACCTCCGGCGGTCTTGAACTTCCCGAAGGCGGATTTATCTGGGTAGCATTCGAATGGGCTCCTGCAGGTGACTCCGGTGCATACGCACTTGCACTTATGAACAGCATCGTAGTTGGCGACTACGTTACCTTCACCGGTATCGACCTCGTTAACTGCACCACTACCGAAGACGCAACCGCAATTAAGTATGTTGATCCCGATGCTCCTGTAAACATAGCACTCGGCAAGGACTACACCATCTCCGGTTGCGGCACTCCTTACGCACAGTATCAGGCAAGTCTTACCGACGGCGCGGCTCGTCCCACCATCTCCTACGACGCTGAATGGTTCACCTTCTACTGCAACGGCAGTGACACTTCCGTTATCAACGCACCCGATCACATCGGTTACGTTATCATCGACCTCGGCGCAGTATATGACGTTGACACCATCAAGGCAAACGTTATCGACCTCAAGGGCGCTTCCGGTATCAAGGGTCCCAAGTCTGTAAAGGCTTACCTCTCTACCGATAACGCAACTTGGAGCGAAGCAATCGAACTCGATCTCTCTGCATTTGTAGACGCTAACACCGCATTTGCAGCTGTTGCTACCGTTGAAGGTCAGGCACAGTACGTTAAGGTTGAATTCGAACTCGACGGTCCCTTCGCTTTCGTTAACGAAATCGAAGTATACGGCGAAGAATACATTCCCGAACCCGCATACAAAGACGGTCTCACTATTGAAATCGACGATACTCTCGTTGGTTGGATCGGCGATGCAGCAGATCTCGAAACCATCGAAAACGGTCTTACCGACGGTAACTGGGGCGCAGGCGACGCAGGCGACTGGACCAACGCTTCCGGTATCTATCCCTTCATGAACAAGGTCTGCAAAGACGGTTCTGTACATCCCGAAATTAACCTCATTTACAACTTTGGCGAAGCAACCAAGGTTAACACCATTGAGCTCGGCGTTTACTCCAGCTACAATGTAATGATCGGTTATCCCTCGAGCCTTATCTACGTTTACACCTCTGAAGACGGTGTTGAATGGTCCGAAGGCACCGAAGCATACCTCGATCTCGATATCCCTGCAATCGGCAACGAAGGCTCTGTTTCTACAACCCTTACTCTTGCTGAAACCATTAACGCACAGTTCGTTAAGGTAGTTCTTTCCTTCCCCGACAGCCCCTTCGAAGACAAGGTAGTTTGGGAATTCGTAGGTCTTACCGAAATCGCATTCGATTACATCCCCGTAACTTCTAACGTAGTTACCGACTTCAACCCCAACAGCTACAAGGAATCTATCGGCGGCGCTACCGGCGCATTCATCTATGATGACGCTGATATCTACGCTGCATGCGGCAACGACTGGTGGATCCACGTTGCATTCGCACCCGTAGCAGACAAGGACGGCTACTACGAAGTAGTTGCAGTTAGAGCTCCTACCACCGGCAATTACCTTGCAATGCCCGAAAACGGCTTCATCTGGATGGCTTGGTCCTCCGCAGGTGATTCGCCCGAAACCGCAGGCGCATACGCACTCGCATTCATGAGCAACCTCAAGGTTGGCGACATCGTTGAATTCGTCGGCGTTGACTTTGCTAACCACACCACCGAAGCTGACGCATACGCAGAAGTTTGGATCGATCCCGACGCTCCCGTAAACGTAGCACTCGGTAAGGATTACGAACTCTCTGGTCCTGTAGACAGCAACTACAGCGCAAACCTCACCGACGGTAACGCATACGCAGGTATGTCTTACGACAGCAAGTGGTTCGTATTCAACCAGCCCAACTCTCCCGATGGCATCGGTTATGCTATCATCGACCTCGGCGGTCTCTATGACATCTCCAAGGTTGCAGTAAATCTCATCAACGAAACCGTTTCCGGCGTTGCTAAGCCCGAATACGTTAAGTTCTACGTATCCGAAGACGGCGCAACCTGGACCGACCTCGGCGAAGTTGCACTTCAGGACATTCAGTCCTCTGCATACTGGACCGGCATCGAAGACCTCACCGTAACCGCTCAGTTCGTTAAACTCGAAGTTAAGATCGGCGCTCCCTTCTCCTTCCTTAACGAAATCGAAGTTTATGGTAAGAAGGTAGACGCACCTGTTGAACCTATCGATATCGAACTCGTAGAAGGCGATAACGAAATCACCGTTCCCGCAGGCGGTTCTGCAATCGCTAACACCAACTTTGATAAGGATCTCGTTATCACTATCAAGGGTCAGTGGGGCATCACCGTGCTCGTAAACGGCGTTGAATACTATCCCAACAGAATGGGCGTTCTCGAAGCTCCGCTTTCCGCAGGCGAAAACGAAGTTGAATTCAAGAACGGCGGCGAAGAAGACGCAACCTTCGCTGCAAACCTTGCAGCTCCCACCGTTGGCGATACTCCCGATGATCCTATCATCATCGACGAACTCGGCGACTTCACCGCTGAAATCACCGATAAGTATCCTCAGGGCGTATACTACACCTTCACCGCTACCGAAGACGGTACTCTCGTTATCACTATCAAGACCGAATCCGGCTGGACCTATGTTGTTAACAACCTTACCGCTGGTAAGTACGGCGATACTCGCTGGTCTGACGATGAAGAAGTTATCTACACCGAAATCATCGAAGTTAAGGCAGGCGACGAAATCCAGATCGTTGTTAACACCTACGATCCCGAAAATATGTGGGGCCTTACCGTTGGTTCTGTTGACTTCTCCGTTGCATACGATAACGGCGGCGAAGACACCGTTGAAATCGCACTCGGCGACGTTAACATGGACGGCGTGATCGACCAGTACGACTACGTACTCGTTAAGCGCGCATACTTCGGTACCTACACTCTCAGCGATGCACAGTTCAAGCTCGCAGACGCTAACGGCGACGGCAAGATAGACCCCTATGACTACCTCCTCGTAGCACGTCACTACTTCGAAACCTTCGTTATCGAAGGCACCGTTGAAATTCCTGTGGATGCACTTCCCGAAAAATAATTCATAGAATTATAAACTAAAAGTGTAATAAAGAGCCCTCCGCTTCGGCGGAGGGCTTTTTTCTGTAACAACGGTTTATTGATTTTTTAAGGTCGTAAATGGGGTCCCCGAAAATGCAAGCATTTTTGGGGCTGAAACGAGCCCATTTCTCCGCGCTCTGACTTTTAATGGATCCAGAGTGAGAGAAATGAGGGTGTTTTTAGAATCGGGGGTCCCCGAAAACATTTATGTTTTTGGGGTATAAAAAACGAGCGTCGCTGTACAAGAGTACAGCAGTCGAAGTTTTTCTTCAAAGCCCTTGAAAATATAATAAAGATTAAATTCCTTATAAAAAAGAAATCAAGCTTCAAAGTAAAATGAAACTGGATTTTTATCTATTGATTTTTCTTTTCAAGGGCGTAAAGAACCCATTTCTCCGCGCTCTGGCGGCGGAGGGCTTTTTGTTGTTGACATTTCAAATGCGTTATGGTAAAATAGACCGCAGTAAGAAATATGCGGATGTGTCGGAACTGGCAGACGAGCCGGTCTTAGAAACCGGTGCTTATGCGTGCAGGTTCAAGTCCTGTCATCCGCACCAGAAAACGACAAGTTTCTGTTGAAACTTGTCGTTTTCAGTTATATTCGGCTTTTGGCGAGTTGTATGCACCCTTGGTGCGTGATATTTGCTTCGCAAGTGATATGTCCGCGGGACGTTAGAGGCGAATATAATATCACTGCGGAACGAAGCGGAGCAATATCACTACGAGCAAAGCGAGTAATATCACTCCGTCGAAGACGGAATATCACTAAAAACCAACGGTTGTACGAGGATACGTAAAACGCCAAGTGCCCCTTGCGGTTGCTCGGTGTTTTGTTTTTGGAATATACTGTTTTTGAACCTTTACATTTGCAAGAAATCGTGATACAATAAAATAGAACTACTTTTTACGGAGAAGCATCGAAATGAAAAAATCCGTTATACAAACACCAATCAAACAAAAGCTTACAGCCAAAGGTTTTGAACACATAAAAGGAAACGATTACGCTATACCGGCAGGAGATGGGTTAACAAAGCTTATTTTACGTATCCCCGACGGCAAAAACAAGCATGGGTTTGTTTTGGCGGCACAATTTATAGATTTTGGAGCGTTCGACGGTGATTTTTCGAATGCGGTTATGAAGCAATATGATTTTGCCTATGAATTGGCGTATGGTGAATCGAAGGAGTACAGCGAAAGCGAAATAACCGAAGCGACTGAACGGGTTTTGAATGCGTATGAGTGCTATATATTAAACGGTGCAAGCGCCATTAAAGAAAAGCTGGATGAATGGACGTTCGGCGATTTCGATGAGAAGATTAAAGATGCCGTCCAATCCTATTTCGGACTACCGGCAATTGATCCATATTCGAAAGAATATCAAGCCGATATAGCAGAACAAATGAAAATGAACGGCGGAGCTATAACTTTATCGTTGCAAAAATATGCTGAGCATAAGGATTTTTATGATTCATACGAACAATATGATGCAAAAATTCTAGTTGACGAAAAAAACGAGTGCGTGATGATCTCTTTTTCCCCCGAACGTAAATGGTGGCAGGAATAAACGAAAAAGAGCAGGGAACGGATTTTCTTAAAACAAATATAGCGGAGAAGCAACATGACAGAAATGGATAAAGTCAATATGTGCGCGGAGGAAATATACGAAAGAGCAACTCACTTGGGTGTATACGACGAGAAGAGCCTTCGCCGCAGAGAATGCCGAAGCGAGCTCGCGCTTTGGCTAAGCGAAATGTGCTATTGGGCAAACAGGCTCCAAGAGGCGCTTACGCAAGAGAAGTATCCATACGAATACCATACTCTTGCCGAAGAAATGCAGGAATATTTCGAAAAGAACCTTACGCTTATTCTGAAAAAGCCGTGGGGATACCGCAAAAGACTTATTAGGCGCTTTAAAGGCTTAAGCAGTGTACCGCTCGCCTTTTTCACGCACCGTCCTTCTGTAAAGACAAGCGTCGATGATGCCGTATTATATTTAAAAATTCATAAACGATAAAAAGGATAATAAAAAAGGAGCGTGAGCTCCTTTTTGTTATTTTTTGTAATCCCATTCGGTGCTATTAAGGCGGATGTAGTTCAATGCGTCCTTCGAATCGATATCGATATAAAGGTAAATATAAATTTCGCGCGGGGTAGAGCTCGTATAGTTATAAGAAACGCTGTACTGCGAAGCGGTTTTTTCCAAATCCGCGGGCAGAAGCGTGTCGAGCTCGGATTCGCTCGAGCCGAAGGAAATTCCGCCGGGGAGCTCGATTTTAACGTTGTCGGTGTCATAAACGGGAACGTTTGTAACGACACAGTTTTGCGCCGTTGTCTGATAATCCGCAAGGTTTACGATATCAACCTCGATAGTGCCGCCGTTTTTGGAAATTTTGATTTTTTCCTCGGCGCCTGCGGGGATGAATTCGGGGGAAGAAGCAATGCTCCAGCCGTTATCCAAAAACGCTTTTACGGGCGCGGGGAGTCGGTACAAATCTTCTTCGAGCTTAAAAACGCAGGAAAGAATATCGCTTCCGAGCTCGGTCGGCGCAGAATATTGCGAAATAAATTCGGGAAGCGCGGTGTTGGTTTCGGTCGTGACGGTGTCTTCGAATTTGTAACGAAGAAGCTCGATACAGGTGTTTTCGGAGTATTGCTCGGTATAAATATCAAATCCGAGTGCGGTAAGCTCGGTTTCGCTTACATACATAATCGCTTCATACAAATCGCCGCTGTCGCGCTCGAAAGGCGTGCCGTATGCTTCGGTTATCTGTTCGATAGTGGAATTAAGGGTTATGCCCTTTGCCAGCTCGATGCTCGCGCCGTATTCCACAGTTACCGAAATGCCGATAACGGGGCATTCGTCGAGCCGCGAAGCGTTGCCGCTTCGGTTTATAATATCGAGCGAGGCCTTCTTCCCGTCCTTGGTTATGATAAAGGAATCGGTTTCCAAGCCGTTTATTTTGCGGTCGGAGCTGTAACCCGAAGTGGTTATCGCCCAGCCGTTGCTTGTAAATGCGTTAAGACTGCAGGGGAGCTGATAAACGTCGCCTTCGAGAATAAAGGTGCAATCGTAAATGTTTTCGGACATCGTTACCTCGGCAGGCTTCGAGCTTTCCTCGCTCACCGTGCCCGATTCGGCAATGCTTTCCCCGATCGATACCTCTTGCGAAGTGCTTGAGGATTCGTTTCCGCTATCGCCCTTCGAAGCAAGCGCAATAATAAGGCAGACGATAATCACAAGCGCAACAGCCGCGCCGATAATAACAAGCAAATTCTTGCCCGATTGCTTTTTCGCTTTAGGCTCGGTCTTTGGCGCAATAGGTGCGGAGAATACGATTCCTGCGCCGCGGCAGGGAAGAAGTATGCTTGCCGCGCAAATGTTTTCGATAAAGCTTTCCAAAGAGCTCTGGCGGTTGTAAAACATACGCTGGAAGCGCGCCGTTTGCATTTCGGTGCCTTCGGGAAGGGTGACGTTTTCTTCGAGAAAGATAAGCAACGAAGGCTTTCCGTGGCTCTTTGCATAGGCGATTTCATCAAGACAGTTTTCGCTCTTTACCGAATTTTTCGAAACGAAAGCGACAAAAACCGCGCAATCGCGCAAATGCGCCGCGATATTGTTCGACCATTCGGTGCCCGCTTCGATACCGCGGTCAAACCAAATGCGGTAGCCCTGCTGCTGCATCGCTTCTATTGCGGGAAGCACGATGCTCGAATCCTTGTGGGAATAGCTTATAAAAATATATGGTTCGTTTCCGCTGTATGCGTTTACCGTGTTGCTCATAAAACACCGCCGTTAAAGTAGTATTCAATTAAGAATATCATAAATCAAGCCGTTATGCAATAGCTTTTGACTTTACAAAGCTTTAATAATTTGTTATAATAATAAAAAACAAAGGCGGAGAATTAAAATGACTGTAAGCGAAAGATTTTTGAAATATATTTCCTTCGGAACCAATTCCGACGAAAATTCCGAAACCTGCCCCTCGACCGAATCCCAGCTCGTGCTCGGCAGATATTTGGCAGAGGAATTAAAGGGCATCGGCTTGCAAGAGGTCGAAATCGATAAGGACGGTTACGTTTACGGCGTGCTCCCTGCAACCGCGGGCAGAGAAAACGATGCGAAAATCGGCTTTGTTGCCCACATGGACACGAGCAACGACGTCGCGGGCGACAATATAAAGCCGCAAATCGTTGCTTATAAGGGCGGGGATATACAGCTTAACGAAGGCGTAAGCATAACTCTTGCGGATTTTCCTTATTTGGAAAAATATATCGGCTGTGATATTATCACCACCGACGGCACAACCCTTCTCGGCGCGGATGACAAGGCGGGTATTGCCGAAATTTTCACGGCTTGCGAATATCTTGTCAACCACCCCGAAATAAGCCACGGCAGAATCGCCGTTTGCATTACTCCCGATGAGGAAATCGGCAGAGGCGCAGACAGGTTTGATATTCCCCGATTCGACTGTGACTGGGCATATACCGTTGACGGCGGCGAGCTCGGCGAGATAGAATACGAAAACTTCAACGCCGCATCGGCAAAAATAACCGTGCACGGCGTTAATATCCACCCCGGCAGTGCGAAAAACAAAATGAAAAACGCCTGCCTGCTTGCCGCGGAATTTATTAATATGATGCCTGCGGCAGAAACCCCCGCGCACACCGAAAACTACGAGGGCTTTTATCATCTCGGCGGTATGGAGGGCGGCGAAACGCTTTGCGAGCTTTTCTATATCATCCGCGACCACGATATGCAAAAGTTCGAAGCGCGCAAGGAATTTATGAAAAACCTTTGCGGCTATCTTAACGGCGTTTACGGCGAAAATACGTTTGAAATTTCGATGCGCGACAGCTATTACAATATGCGCGAAAAAATCGAACCGCACATGCATATTATCGATAACGCGGTAAAGGCGATGCAGAGTGTCGGTGTCGAGCCGATGATTGTTCCCATTCGCGGCGGTACCGACGGCGCAAGACTTTCGTTCGAGGGTCTGCCCTGCCCGAACCTTTCGACAGGCGGCGCGAACTTCCACGGCGTTCACGAGTTTATTCCCGTTCAGTCGATGGAAAAAATGGTCGAGGTAATTGTCGAGCTGATGAAAAATCAGGCGTAAAAAGTAAAAACGCTCTTGATTTTAATTGTTTTATATGTTAGACTAAGAGCAAAGGAGGCGCGGAGATGAACGGCGAATACACGATAAAGCCTATTGCATATATTCATAACGACCTTATGACAAAGTTCGGCGTGCCGCGTCAGAGCGGTCTTGCCGATTCGCTCGTTTCCGAAATTGTGTTCACACCCGAATACCGCGTTGCCGATGCATTGCGCGGGATAACCGATTTTTCGCATATATGGCTTATATGGAGCTTTTCGGAGGCGCGCAGAGCCGATTGGTCACCCACCGTGCGCCCGCCGCGCTTGGGCGGGAACGAAAGGGTAGGGGTGTTCGCAACCCGCTCGCCCTACCGTCCGAACAGCCTTGCGCTTTCGTGCGTAAAGCTGTTGTCTGTCGAGCACAAGGAGGGGAAGGGCGATATTCTTGTCGTTTCGGGCGCGGACCTTATGAACGGCACTCCGATTTACGATATTAAGCCCTATTTGCCCTATGCCGATGCGATAGAAGGCGCTTGCGGCGGATTTGCGCCCGACGGCGGAAAAACGCTTGCGGTGGTTGACGAAAATTCGGTTATAAGCAATCTGCCCGAAAGCAAGAGGGCGGGGCTTTTCGAAATACTCGCGCGAGACCCGCGCCCGCAGTATCACGACGATAAAGACCGTGTTTACGGTATGGCGTTCGGCGGGTTCGAAATCAAGTTCCGCGTGGAAAACGAAACGCTTTACGTGCTGTCGGCGGAGAACGGTACGATACCGAAAAAGGACGGTTTATATACGGAAAACGAAGCGATATAATTGTCGGCTTTGAAAAGATAGATTAAACAAAAAAAGAGGTGCAAAAATGTCAAGATACCACAGAGAATTCAGATTCGCAAACCCGATTCACGAGCGTTTACTGCCCGATATTCACAAATATCTTACCGACGAGGGCTATGAATACCGCGAATTCGAGGGCGAACAGGTTTATAAAAAGGGAAGCGGCTGGGTCAGCGCGCCTACCTTTGTAAAAATTCAGGCAAGCAAGACGGTGATAATTATCGAGGCTTGGATAAAAACCGCGCTTTTGCCCGGTGTTTACGTCGGCGAAAGCGGTATAAGCGGCTTTTACGGCGCGGCGCCCAAGGGTGTTCTTGCCAACCGCGTGCGCCATATCGAGCAGATGATAACGAATAACGGCGGCGTCGATGCGGCATACGCACCCCAAAACGTGTCGGCACAGGGCAAACCGAGCTTCTGCACGAAATGCGGTAGCAAATTGGAGCCCGATGCGAAATTCTGCGTTAAATGCGGCGAAAAGGTTTAATAAATTAAAGAACTGCTTTGCGTTCGATTTGAAAGAGCTGAATGAAATCAGCTCTTTTTTCTTTACATTTGCGGGATTTTATGATATTATTAAAATAGCATAATTTGGAAGGAAAATTCAAATGGATATAATTGCGAAAATAGCAGAGGAATTAAAAATAAAAAGAACGCAGGTCGAAGCGGCGGTAAACCTTATCGATGAAGGCAACACCATTCCCTTCATTGCGCGTTACCGTAAAGAAGCAACCGGCTCGCTCGACGATGAAAAGCTCCGCGAGCTCGGCGAAAAGCTCGAATTTTACCGCGCGCTCGATGCACGTCGTGCCGACGTTACCCGTCTTATCGACGAGCAGGGCAAGCTCACCGAAGAGCTTGTAGCCGCTATCGAAAACGCACAAACGCTTTCGGAATTAGAGGATATTTACCGTCCCTACCGCCCCAAGCGCAGAACCCGCGCAAGCATCGCGGCGGAAGCGGGTCTTACCCCCTTGGCAGAGCTTATGCTCGAACAGAAAAAGGATATAAATATCGTCTTGGAGGCGGAAAATTACCTTAACCCCGAAAAGAAGATAAACACGGCAGAGGACGCGCTGAACGGCGCAAAGGATATTATTGCCGAACGCGTTTCGGACAATGCCGACTTCAGAAAATGGATACGCGAATACACATATAAGCACGGCAACCTCGTTTCGAAGGCGAAAACCGAAGAGGACAGCGTTTACAGACTTTATTACGACTATTTCGAACCTCTTTCGAAAATGCCCTCGCACCGTGTTCTCGCTGTCGACAGAGGCGAAAAGGAAGGCGTGCTTTCGGTAAAGGTAGAGGTCGAAAAGGATAAGGTGTTCGATTACCTTCGCGGTCAGATGCTTACTGCGCGTGAATGCTCGTCGACCGAATACGTGCGCGAAGCGACCGACGACGCTTACGAGCGTCTTATTGCCCCCTCGGTACAGACCGAAATGAGAAACACGATAACCGATAACGCACAGGAGCAGGCGATACGCGTTTTCGGCGAAAACCTTAAAAACCTGCTTATGCTTCCCCCCGTTCGCGGTAAGGTGGTTATGGGCTTCGACCCTGCATACAGAACAGGCTGTAAGATAGCTATTGTCGATGAATTCGGTGACGTGCTCGATACCACCGTCGTATATCCCACACCGCCCCAGAACAAGCAGGACGAGGCGAAGGCAAAGCTCAAGGCGCTTATCAACAAGCACAAGGTCGATATAATCTCTATCGGTAACGGTACCGCTTCGAAGGAAAGCGAAATTTTCGTTGCGGGTATGATAAAGGAGCTCGACCGCGAAGTAAGCTATATTATGACGAACGAAGCGGGCGCATCGGTTTATTCGGCGAGCAAGCTCGCAAGCGAGGAGTTTCCACAGTTCGACGTTTCGCTTCGAAGCGCGGTTTCGATCGCGCGCAGACTTCAAGACCCGTTGGCAGAGCTCGTTAAAATCGATCCGAAGGCGATCGGCGTAGGTCAGTATCAGCACGATATGGAGCAAAAGGCGCTCGATAATTCGCTCGCAGGCGTTGTGGAATCCTGCGTTTCGGGCGTTGGCGCAGACCTCAATACCGCGTCTGTCAGCCTGCTTTCGCATATCGCGGGGATAAATTCCAAAATCGCAAAAAGCATATATGAATACCGCACCACCGTTTCGCGCTTTAAAACGAGAAGCGAGCTTATGAAGGTAAAGGGTATCGGCGAAAAGGCTTATAAGCAGTGTGTCGGCTTCCTCCGCGTGCCCGAAAGCCGCGAGGTGCTCGATAACACCGCGGTCCACCCCGAAAGCTACGAAGCGGCTTATTCGCTTCTTAAGCTGCTCGGATACACGCGCGAAGACGTTAGCGAGCGCAGGCTTCAGGAGCTTCCCAAAAAGGTCGAATCGGCAGGCAACGCGAAGATCGCTTCCGAGCTCGGTATCGGCGTGCCCACGCTTAACGATATAGTTTCCGAGCTTTTAAAGCCGGGCCGCGACCCGCGTGACGAGCTTCCTCCCCAGATTCTCCGTACCGACGCGATGGATATTTCCTCGCTCAAAACGGGTATGGAATTTGTCGGAACCGTTCGCAACGTTGCAGACTTCGGCGCGTTTGTCGATATCGGCGTGCATCAGGACGGCTTGGTGCATATTTCGAAGCTTTCAAACCGCTTTGTAAAGCGCGCAAGCGACGTTGTAAAGGTCGGCGATATTATAAAAGTGCGCGTTATCGACGTCGACGTTGCAAAAAAACGCATTTCTCTCGAAAAAATCAACTAAATATGAAATAATTCTATTGCAATCCTGCAAAAAGAGTTGTATAATAAGCCATTAATCGAAAATCACTCTCGGAGGTAATATTTATGCAGATCAACAATCAGTATCTTTCTGATCTTTATGCACAGGTCGAAAAGCGCAATGCAGGCGAAAAGGAATTCCTTCAGGCTGTTGGCGAAGTTTTCGAATCTCTTGCACCCGTTATCGAAAAGCGTCCCGATCTCGTTGAGGCGGGCGTTATGGACCGTATCGTAGAACCCGAACGCTTCATTCAGTTCCGCGTTGCTTGGGTTGACGATAGCGGCAAGGTTCAGGTAAACCGCGGCTTCCGCGTTCAGTTCAACAGCGCAATCGGTCCTTATAAGGGCGGTTGCCGCTTCCACCCCAGCGTTTGCTCCTCGGTTATCAAGTTCCTCGGCTTCGAACAGACCTTCAAGAACTCTCTTACCGGTCTTCCCATGGGCGGCGGTAAGGGCGGCGCAGACTTCGACCCCAAGGGCAAGTCGGATAACGAAATCATGCGCTTCTGTCAGGCATTTATGACCGAGCTCCAGAAGTACCTCGGTCCCGATACCGACGTACCCGCAGGCGACATCGGCGTTGGCGCACGCGAAGTAGGCTATATGTTCGGTCAGTACAAGAGAATCCGCGATGAATTCACCGGCGTTCCCACCGGCAAGGGACTTTCCTATGGCGGCTCGCTTGCAAGAAAGCAGGCTACGGGCTACGGTCTTTGCTACTTCACCGATAATATGCTCAAAAAGAAGAACGACACCTTCGTCGGCAAGACCGTTGTAATCTCCGGCTCGGGCAACGTTGCTATCTACGCTTGCGAAAAGGCTACCCAGCTTGGCGCAAAGGTCGTTGCAATGTCCGACTCCAACGGCTACGTTTACGACCCCAACGGTATCAAGCTCGATATCGTTAAGCAGATCAAAGAGGTTGAACGCGGCAGAATCAAGGAATACGCAGACCGTGTTGAAGGCGCAACCTACACCGAAGGCAAGGGTATCTGGAACGTTAAGTGCGACATCGCTCTTCCCTGCGCTACCCAGAACGAGCTCAACGGCGACGATGCAAAGGCTCTTATCGCAAACGGCGTTAAGTACGTTGCAGAAGGCGCAAATATGCCCTCTACTCCCGAAGCAATCGAAGCATTCCTTACAAACGGCATCTACTTCGGTCCGGCAAAGGCTGCAAACGCAGGCGGCGTTGCTACCTCCGGTCTTGAAATGAGCCAGAACTCTATGCGTCTTTCCTGGACCTTCGAAGAGGTTGACGAAAAGCTTCGCGGCATTATGGACGGCATCTTTGCAAACGCATCCGCAGCAGCAAAGGAATACGCATCCAGCGAAGACAATCTCGTTGCAGGCGCGAACATCGCGGGATTCTTGAAGGTTGCAGACGCAATGAAAGCACAAGGTGTTTTATAATCGAAAACGGCGCAGACCGAATAAAAAAAGAACAGCTACTGCTGTTCTTTTTTCATTCTTCACACGAACGTCGGCTCGCAGTACCACTTTGTTTCACGTACAGCTTCGCCTCCGTTCGCGCAATCTGCATCCGTTTTTTGCTTTCGACAAGATTGTTCTCGCAGTAGGGTTTCTACGGCGGCGTATCGTGTTTGCACAATTTGCATCCGTTTTTTGCTTTCAACAAGATTGTTCTCGCAGTAGGGTTTCTACGGCGGCGTATCGTGTTTGCGTAATCTGCATCCGTTTTTTGCTTTCGACAAGATTGTTCTCGCAGTAGGTTGCTAAGCCATTTGACAATATGCAAAAATACTGCTATAATAAGAAAAAACAAAATGGGAGGTGCTTGTATGGCGGATATAAAAACCATTGCGGTTATCGATGACGACGTATATATCGGCGATATGCTCGAGGAGCTATTGAAAAAAGAGGGCTACGGCGTTTTGCGCGCATATTCGGGAACAGAAGCGCTTTATCTGCTCGGCAACACCACTCCCGATTTGGTACTGCTCGACCTTATGCTACCCGGTCTTTCGGGCGAAGCGCTTTTACCGAGCATAAAAAACGTTCCCGTAATCGTTGTAAGCGCAAAGCTCGATACCGAAAACAAGGTTGAGCTTTTATTGAGCGGCGCGGTCGATTATATAACAAAGCCCTTCGACCCGAAGGAGCTTCTTGCGCGGATAGCCGTGCATTTAAGGCTTTCGATGCCCAAATCCGAGCAGGAAGCAGAAAACGTGAACGAGGATTACGGACTTTTGCTCGATATGGGCGCGCGCGGTGTTTTTGTAAACGGCGTTGCCGTGCACCTTACCCGCACCGAATACGCGATATTAAAGCTTTTAATGCAAAATCCGAATCAGGTAATAACAAAATCGCTCCTGCTCGATCGCATAAGCCGCGATACCCCCGATTGCACCGAAAGCTCGTTGAAGGTGCATATTTCCAACCTGCACCGCAAGCTTCGTGAATCGGGCGGCAGGGAATATATCGAATCGGTCTGGGGTATCGGCTTCAGACTTATAAAGGGTTAAAAAATGCAATACGTTCCGTGGATAATTGCCGTTTGTGCAGTAATCACCGCCGCTTTTCTCGCCGTTAAGCTGAACAAAACGCGTGCCGATATGAGCGCACTTAGCGATTCGTTCGAAAAGGCGCTCTCGCAGGGCGGCTCGGTCAGCTTGCCGAAGGGCGACAAGCATATAAAACAGCTTGCCGAAGAGATCAACAAACGGTTAAACGAGATAGAAAAAATAAAACGAAGCTGTGAAACGGCTGAAAAAGAGCTTAAAGAAACGGTTACCAACATATCGCACGACCTGCGTACCCCGCTGACCGCGATCAACGGTTATCTCGCATTGCTCGGGCGCGAGGAAAAGAGCGAAAGCGTTGCGCGTTATCTTTCGCAGATCGAAAACCGTGTCGCCGCTATTACCATGCTCACCGAGGAGCTTTTCCGTTATTCTCTCGTTTCGTCGGTGCGGGCTTCTCTGCCGAAGCGGATAAATATCTGCTCCGCGCTTGAAGAATCGCTCGTTTCCTTCTTCGGTGCGTTCGAATCCCGCGGGATTGTTCCGACCGTAAAAATACCCGATACTGCCGTTTGGCGTGTCTGCGACGAATATGCGCTCGCCAGAGTTTTCGGCAATATTATCGGGAACGCCGTAAAATACAGCGAAAACGATTTTGCGGTGACAATGACCGAAAATTGCGAAATCACCTTTGAAAACACCGCGAAATCGCTCGAAAAAGCCGATGTTTCCCGCCTTTTTGAACGGTTCTATACCGCCGATGCCGAAAACGGCTCTACGGGGCTCGGCTTGGCTATCGCAAAAACGCTTACTCTGCAAATGGGCGGCGATATTTATGCCGAATATAAAAACGAAAAATTAATAATTCGCTTGACCTTAAACGAATAACAAAAAGGAGTGGAAAATCCACTCCTTTAAGTTTTTTGGTAAGAAGTTTGGCTACTATTGCTGATCTTTTGCTTTGGTAATTGTAACAGCCGAGCATATTACGCCGACGACAATAAAAATAATCGCAAGAGTTAAAAAGGTTGATGCGTTGTCTGCGAACTCGCTTGCACTGTATTGCATTTCTGAAATTTCGGAAGACGAGTAATCGAAATACCAATCGGGTTGAGTGCCGGATGAGTGATAACGCATAACACTTGCCGCTTCGTCATATATTGCGTATCTTGTGAAAAAGACACCGCCGAGTATAAACGATACCGCGGTTGCGAACAGCGGGAGGCGATAAGCATCGCTGTTTTGGTTGCAAGAGGAAATCCAGGCGATAAATAAGAGCATTGATACAATGTAGAGAAGAATACATACGACGGTTCCTTCTTCGTCAATTTCGGAGGAAGGCAAAACACCACCGAAGCATTCGCGGGAAAGTGCAATTCCCGCAACATAGGCTACGACAGCCAGAAGGGAAAAGATTTTTTTCTTGAGAGTGTTGAACATACTGATAGTCTCCTTGTTAGTGTGTAAATTTATTGTGTTTTTTGGGGACGGCTTATGGTTTATTGTTTCTCTGCAATATTGAACTCGTTCAAATAGTGGAAAGCGCTGCGGTAATACTTATCTTCAATATATCGGTAAAAACCTTTTAAGCTGAATGCGGTGTGATCGACTTCTTCGTATGTGGGAACCGGTTCTACGGTTGTCGGCGCACGAAGAGAACTGTGTTCTAACGCTTGTTGAAAATCTGCAAAGCATTTGCTGTTGCCTTCGAAAATCGCTTCATCTGCGATTAGAGCATATTGCATTTCTTCGTACCCTCTTTCGTCGGCAACGGTGTAATTTATTAAGCAATTTTCAGCCAAGCCGTTGATCTTCTCCAGTTTATCGAATCCGCAAAAAGCGGCTTGGTTAACGTATATTACCGATTCGGGAACCGTTATTTCTGTAATTTTGCTATAGTCAACATAAAGCGGTGCATAAAACAGAGCTGCAAAATCATCCTTTTGCTCATTTGGCGTATAAGAAAGAAACTTTTCTGCTTGGTCTAAATCGTATTCGTAATCGGTATAGGTTTCGATTATATCACACAAACGCTGAAGATCGAGCTCGGACATAATCGGCTCAAGTCTGTAAAAAACACAGTTTTTTGCCCACGGATAGCTTGCGAGAAATTCTTCTTTTGTTTCATCAATCCATTTAGGATCGGACAAATCGATTTTCACATAGTACGCTTGGAAAGTGGCGGCGGATTTACCGTCGGATGCGTTATCTTCTATTTGCTTTAAAAGGTTCTCGAAATCTTCTTCCAATAAATACGAAGGGACGGATTTAGAGAATTGGTTGTTGTGAAAAGCCGAAGAGGAGATTGCGATAACCTTTTCGCCCGAGGGTGATTCTGCAGGTATTTCTATGTGTATATCTCCATCGTATTGTGAATCGACAAGTATTGCGTCAACCCTGCATATACCGGTACCAACCGAAGTATAATCGATATAGTAAGGCGACTCGGAGAACAGCGAAATGCTCGAAGATAGGGAAGATTCCTCGCTTACATGCGAAGATTCGGAAGCCGCGGAAGAATTTGACGTATCCGGAATATCCGAAGTATCCGAAGTATCGTTGCTACACGAAGCCAAGGAAATGATTGCAAAAATAGAAATCAAGAATAAGCATAGAAATTTTTTCATATAAATATCACCTCATTTGCGTAAAATTATAACACATAAGTGTTCCGATGTCAACATATGTGTTCAATCTTTTGCGTCTTTTGGCATAAAATATAGACGAGGTGAAATATATGTATGTTCCAACACTTGATGCAAAGACGGTCGGAAAAGCAATCGCATGTTTTCGTAAAAAACAAGGAATATCACAAGAAGTATTGAGTGGATTAGCGGATATTGGAAGGAGTCATCTTAGCGCAATCGAACGAGGGGAAAGAAAGCCGACTTTGGAAACGCTATATCGGATCTGCTGTGCTTTAGATATTAAAATGAGTACAGTGGTTTTGAAAATCGAAGAAATGATAGACGAATAATAAAAAGGAGTGATTTTTCACTCCTTTTTGTGTTTATTCCTTTTTGTCGCGTTTATATTCGAGTATATCGCCCGGTTGGCAGTCGAGAACGTCGCATATTGCTTCGAGTGTAGAAAATCGTATCGCGCTGATTCTTCCGGTTTTTAATTTAGAAAGATTTACGTTTGCGATTCCGACCTTTTCGGCAAGTGCATTTAACGATATTTTTCTGTCTGCCATAACGCGGTCAAGTCGTAAAATTATCGGCATATTGCACCTCTAAAGCGTTGTGTCTGATTGGGCTTGAAGACCTGCGCCGTGCTCAAGAAGAATAGAAGCGATCCACAGAAACAGCGCCGCAACCAAGCTGGTACCCAATGAGCCCCCCTCGAAATTGGGAAGCAGTAATGCCCGGCTGATATGTCCTCCGTCGTAGTGTGTTTCATGGTATACGGACAATATATCGGGCAATTCGTATGCGTGATAAAAATACAGATAAAACAGATTGTGACTGAACGAGAGCACAACAGAGGCAATTACTATTATAAGAGCCAACCGTTTGAAGTAGTCGGAAAGCTCGTAGGAAAAAGGTTGTTTATTTATCAACGGCTGCATCATTCGGTGGACGATCCAAATACCCGATATTGTTGCAATTATAGTGAAAAGCGATGCAAAGATTTCGTAATAAAATTTAATGTCGAGAACCTTTTTGTCGGGAAGTAAGTAATTGCCGGAATTTCCGTCCGTGAATTCTTGCATTTCTCCTTCCTGCTCAAACGCGTATTGATCATGCGTGGGGAAGCGGAACGACAATTCACCGAAATCGAGGGTGGTCGCGAAGTTGTCATAGAAGGCTTCTCTTGTGCCGGGGAATAGCAGATTCACCAATACTAATACCAAAGAAAATATTAAAAGCGCCATATTGATTTTCGCAATTACGTCGATAACCTTTGCAATGCGCGAAAGCTTGGTTTTTGTACGATCATTCATACTTTATCTCCTTTTTGCGTTTTATTTGCGTTCTGCAAATTAATTTTAACACGCAATATAACGTTTGTCAACTATAAATTAACGATAAACATTAAATATTTTACTTAAAAAATAAAAAGGAGTGATTTTTCACTCCTTTTTGTGTTTTTATTCCGAAGCGCATTTGCGCGCTTTTATTGTTTTTACTGCGTGGATTATCCACATAATCCATATTGCAAAGGCGCAGAACAGGGCTAACGTCCACGAGAGGTTAAAAATCTTTTGCGCGACGCCGATGTAAAGGTTTAACGCGTTTGCAATATCGTTTGCCGTCAGCACGAGAACGAACAGCACAAGAATTATAAAGCCGAGCACGCCGCAGGCGATAAATTTCTTTCTGCCGACGGTTCGCTTTTTAACAAGGGCAATTATCATCATACCGATTGAGGAAATGCTTGTGGGAATCGGGAAAAGCATTAAAACGAACAAGGGGAACACGAGCCAGGTTATAAAATCCAATATATCGCCGCCGGTCGCAACAGAGGTAAGGATAGTTACCGCGATAACTGCGAGAGTCCAAATAATATGCGGGATAAGAAGCATATATTTTTCGGCGGTCGTAAAAACCGTGCTTCTTTTTTTGCTCGGCGTCGGAATATCTTCTTCCTCTGCGTTTTCTCTTCTATATTTGAACCTAAACGGCTTTTTGGTTTTAACCAGAATAACGAGCCACAACGCCCAGATTATGACGACCAACGTCAAAGCAAGCGTCAAAAGCAGGGCTCCGATATCGCCCAAGAAATCAAACACGGCGAGATCGGTTTCGAATATCGTGGAGAACAGCACGGCGACGAAAAAGGCGCAAACCGCGGCGCCGATAACGCCCGAAGCAATATAAAGCCGTTTGCAAGCCGTTTCTTTTCTTTTAAGCACGAATATCATAAGCCATACGGCAGATACCGAGCTCGCAAAGGGAAGCAGAAAGAAAAAGAACAAGGGCGTTGCCGCGAGAGCCATATAGTTTATAAACATATTGCCGTAGCCCGATAACGCGAGCTGGACAATCGCGACAATCAGAAATACGCACAAAAGATGAGGGATTAAAAATATGTGCTTCTTTTTCATATAACGAGCTCCTTTGTCTAACGATGTGGTCATTATACTATATTTTTATTTCTTTTTCAAGTGTGCGGTTGAAATATTTACATTTTTGTAATATAATAAAAACGAGGTGAAAATATGCTTATTGAAGGATTGCAAAAAACCACTCTGCTCGATTATCCCGGCTACGTTGCCTGCACGCTTTTTGCACACGGCTGTAATCTGCGTTGCCCGTTTTGTCACAATGCGGGACTTGTTGTTCGCAAGCCCGAAAATATTATAAAAGAGGAAGAAATCGCCGCTTTTCTGCAAAAGCGCAAGGGGATTTTGGACGGCGTTTGTCTTACGGGCGGGGAACCGCTTGCCCAGAAGGACGCGATAGAGTTTATCGAATTTTTAAAGAGCTTCGGATATAAGGTAAAGCTCGATACAAACGGCTTTTACCCCGAACGGCTTTCGCAAATTATCGAAAGGGGCTTGGTCGATTATATCGCAATGGATATAAAGTCGGGCAAGTCGGGCTATGCAAGGGCAGTCGGCATACAAGATATAGATATTGCCCCGATGATAAAGAGCACGGAGCTTATTATGAGCTCGGGAATCGATTATGAATTCCGCACGACCGCCGTTAAGGGCATACATATTGTATCGGATTTCCGCGAAATCGGAGAATGGCTTTCGGGCGCGAAGCGGTATTTTATACAGCAGTTTATCGATTCGGGCGATATAATTTCCGAGGGCTTGAACGCCTTCACAAAGGAAGAAACCCAAAAACTCCTTGCGGCAGTAAGAGAGTTCATTCCGACAGCGGAAATAAGGGGTATCGGCTAATGCTTTAACGCGTTATTTCGACCCGTGGAAAAAATAACCAAAAACAACACAGGATATTGTGCAAAGTTACAAAACCACAATATCTTGTGTTTTTCTATTGACAAGAGCACAGTATTATGTTATGCTTAAACTCGCCAGCCGACGCGTGCGCGTCGCTTGAATGAACAAAAAATTATTGATATAGAAAGGTAACAGATTATGTATCAGGTTGTTAAAAGGAACGGTCAAACCGCAGAGTTTGACATAAAAAAGATCGCAGCCGCTCTTACAAAGGCGTTTGAAGCCTGCGGCAGACCTACTCATCCCAGCGTTATCGATTTCCTCGCACTCAAAGTTACCTCGGATTTCGAAGGTAAAATCAAGGACGGACTTATTGCAGTAGAAGATATTCAGGACTCTGCAGAAGCAGTGCTCGCACAGGCAGGCTATGCCGACGTTGCGAAGGCGTACATTCTCTACCGCCGTCAGCGCGAAAAGCTCCGTAATATGAAGTCCACCATGCTCGACTACAAAGCATTGGTAGACAAATACGTTAAAAACGTTGACTGGCGCGTTAAGGAAAACTCCACCGTTACCTATTCGGTCGGCGGTCTTATCCTCTCTAACTCGGGCGCTATCACCGCTAACTATTGGCTTTCCGAAATTTACGATGATGAAATCGCAAACGCTCACCGCAATGCAGATATTCACATTCACGACCTTTCGATGCTCACCGG
>JAZTXJ010000056.1:0-9022 GCA_045636285.1 Eubacteriales bacterium | reverse complement strand
TAAATCCGCTGCGCTCATTTATGATGCGAAGCGTTCCTTAATGTTGCGAAGCAACATTAAGCAACGCTTCATTGAAAAAAGCACCTGCTTTCGCAAGTGCTTTTTTTACCAAAGAGTAACCAAACGGAGCAGAAATGAGGTAAAAGTAAGCAAAAGTACACCATATCATTTATCAACGTAATCCCGTATGTTTTCAGGATTAATGCTTCCTTTACTAATACCTCCGGAGAGAATAAATTCCCGTCTTTGTACTGAAATAGTGGAATAGCAGTTGTTTCGTATAATGTAACAAATAACTCGGAGGCTCTCTCGTTTATTGGAATATTCATTCCGCCATACTTTGCTCCGCCGTATTTATACATCATAGCAAAGCTGATATAATCCATACTTGCAACGATACAATCATTTTCATCTACAGTGATTTCAAGACATATCGTATCATCGGAGAAAATTTTATTGTCGGACGGAGATAACCAGCAGAACACAACATCTTTTCTAAGTTCAGTAAAAGACTCGTATCTTGATGTTGTTTTGAGACCGTTGTGCATTATGCTGTCAAGATTTGCTTTGTCGGTATAATGATAAACTTTCATTTTGCATTTTCCTTTGCGGTGTTGATAGAGGAAATGAGCATTCTGCGAATTGAACCACAATCGTGTAGAATGGTCTTTGCAATTTCGCCGGAAATCAATCCGGCTTTTTGAGCAATCTCGATCCAGTATTCTGTTTCATAGCATTCCTTTAATGCAATCTGCATCTTAGCAATAAAATCAGGGCGACTGTGAGCATATTTCGCCTCGCGGATATTTGCTCCAATGCTCGTTCCGCTTCGTTCAAGCTGATTTGACAGAGAATAATGTCCTTTTATATTTTCTGTCACTTTTAAGATTTGAATTGCAAATTCTGTTGACATTTCAGCAAGTTTATTTTCAGCCATCGAAATCACCTCTTTGAAAACATTATATCACAGATTTCAATGATTTTCAATGAAATCGCGCAAGCGCGATGAAATCCGAACAAGTTCGGATGAAATCTGCTAACGCAGATGAAATTAAATCCGTCCTTCTCCCGACGAAGTCGGATTTCATCACGAAGTGATTTCATCCCGCTGAGGTGGGATTTATCCCGTCCGCAAGGACGGATTTAGTTGAAAAGAACCCATACTTGTCGTAGACAAATATGGGTTCTTTTCTGGGGCTGGTGGAGGGATTTGAACCCTCGGCCTATTGATTACGAATCAATTGCGCTACCCCTGCGCCACACCAGCATAGCACCCACTTTTGCAGGCGCAAGTGAAATTATATCATCAAATTTATAGATTGTCAATATCTATTTGAAAATAATAGAGGCACCGCACGTTATCACACACGGTGCCCTATATTTAACCCTTAATCGCCGCAATCGGCAAGGCACCTAACGTAGCAAGCCGTACTGCCGACAGTCAACGCGAAGGAGAGCACGAGCAAGCCGACAAGTATCGCGCTGACAACGCTTGCCGCCACAGCGCCCACCGCAAGAAGAATTACCGAGAACAAAACGGTGCCCAGAATTCCCGCAAGCAGTGCCGAAAGCGCGGTGCACCTGCATTCACAGCCCAATCTATCACGGTTAAATGCGTTTGCGATTACAAGAACGGCGAGATAGACTATTGCGATACCGAAAAGCACCCAAAGGAAAGCGGGCGTTACGGTGATAACCGCGGTTATCTGCAAAAACGCCGCAACGATACCGATAACAACGCTTACGATAACAGCCCAAAGAGTGCATCTGCACCTGCTGTTGCAATCACAGTTGAACAAAGCCATAGTTTTCACCTCCACTTACAGTTTATGCGCTTGCAAGCGGTGTGACAATAAAAAACCTCTCGCGTTTTTTACGGGAGAGGTTTGATTTATCCAAGCTATGCGCTTACGAATTCTTTATCTCTTCTTATGAAAAATTCATCGATATTTTTGTTCTTCATAAGCGTGAGAATTATAATGCCTATGGTGAGAATTATCGTCACGCCGATACCGCCTTCGGGCCCGAAATCGCCGCCCGACCATAAGCTGCCGCCGTTTTCGATGCTTGTAAAGAGGGTTTCGTTCATATTCATTCCGCTTACCTTACAGCCGAAAAGGTTGCCCTGCGCGAAGTTCCAAGCCGTATGCACTGCGGAAATGCCCCAGATGTTGCCGCGTCGCAGGAAATAAAGCGCCGCGAACACACCGAAGAGAAAGAGATTTATTATTGCCATAAAGCTGATACCGGGGTTGGAAATATGCATTGCCGCAAACAGCGCCGAGCTGACGAAAACAGCGACGGGAACGTTTGCGCTTGCCGCGCTCGAAACGAAGAAATAGCCGCGAAGCAGGATTTCCTCGCTTGCGCCCTGAACGACAAAGCCGAGCAAAAACAGAAGGATTATACCGAGAGATGCTTTTGAGTTAAAGCCGCCAAAGCTGAATTCGCCGCTTAAAAGCACGCCTCCGTATGCCGCGGAAAACATCAAAAAGCCGATAAGAAGTCCGAGCAGATATTCCTTTACAGCGCCCTTTTTGATAAAGCCGAGGGTAAAGAGCCTGCGTTTTTCGATTTTGGTGCAGTAAATGAACACCGCGATGATCGTAGTAACAGTAACCAAGAGCGAAACGGCATTGAACCACGCGGGTGGATCGGCGAGAAGCTTTTCCATTGCGTTTGTAATAGCAGTCGTGTAGCTCTGCATATATTCGTTCGGGTCGGTGGTTTCGCTTTCGATCGCGTTGACGACCTCTTCGTCCATCATTGCCGCATAGGACATAGGGATAGAAAGCGTTGCGCTTGCGGCGAAGGTGCCGATAAAATAAAGAATAAGAAAGGTTATTGCCACCTGAAAAAACGTGCGGCGTTTTACGGTTGCCGCCGTTTCGTCGATCAGCGAATTTGTTTTAAAAATATCGTTCATAACCAAATATATCTCCGAATAGCTTATAAAACTATATTAACATAGGGAAATTTAAAAGTCAATGCGGTGTATTGTTAAAAAACTCTTGCAAAATGAAAAACAATGTGTTATAATACACCTTGCGCGGTAAAAAGCGCTCAATAATTGCCGGAATGATGGAATTGGCAGACGTGCTGGACTCAAAATCCAGTGGTAGCGATACCGTGCGGGTTCGACCCCCGCTTCCGGCACCAAAACAAAAGGACGGGCGTTGCCCATCCTTTTGTTTTTATATCTCGAAGAAAGATTGCGTGGGTCGAAGGGCGCGAGTTGAATGACAGTCCGGGGGACTGTCAGACCGCGCCTCCGCTCCGACCGCAGTCGGGCGACCCCTGCTTCCGGCACCAAGAAAAAACCACTTCATAGGAAGTGGTTTTTTCAATGATATCCGTTCCCTGCGCTCACGGATGATATAGCTAACGCTATGATATCTGCTTCGCAGATGATATACGCTTCGCGTATGAAGGAACGGATATTATATCATATTTGCTTCGCAAATATATCATACGGCTTTGCCGTATATCGTATCGCGCAAGCGATATATCATTGCAAATTACAACGAATTGTGTTATAGTGTAATTGAAGGAAGGTGTTTTTATGTCAGAAAACAAATTACTGGATTTATCTTTTGAATTTGCTGTAGCAATCGTTAATCTTGTTGACGGTATAACTGCACCAAAAAGCTCCTATATAACCGATCAACTTGCAAGAGCAGGTACGTCGGTTGGTGCCAATATCCACGAGGCACAGTATGCACAGAGCAAGAAAGACTTTGTTGCAAAGCTCGAAATTGCTTTGAAAGAATCAAGCGAAACAAGTTATTGGCTTAAATTAATGTACGAAACCAATAGAATCAATATCGACGCATATCAACACACGGAGAAACTATGCGGGAATATCCGCAGATTGCTCATAGCCTCTTGCAGAACTGCAAAGGAACACTCTAAGCCATAAGGAAAGAATTGTTTTCTATTATCTCCACCAAGGTATATTATTATGAAAAAAATTATTGTAATCGGCTGTCCGGGGAGCGGAAAAAGCACGTTTTCGCGGGAATTGCACGAAATTACGGGTATTCCTCTTTTTCATTTAGATATGATGAATTGGAACCCCGACAAGACGACCGTTGAAAGACCTCTGTTTTTGAAGCGTTTGACAGAGGTTATTCAAAAGAACGAATGGATTATCGACGGCAACTACAATTCGACCATGGAATTACGCATGCAGGCGTGCGACACGGTTATTTTTTTGGATTACCCTACCGAGCTTTGTCTTGAAGGCATTAACGCGCGAAAAGGCAAGAAGCGCCCCGATATGCCGTGGGTCGAAGGCGAAGAAACCGATTTTGAATTTATCGAATTTATTCGCGGATACAATCAGGAAAGCAGACCGAGGGTAATGCAGTTATTGGAAAAATACGCCGACAAAAGCATATTTATATTTTCCGACAGAAACGAAGCTTTTAATTTTCTTCAAGCAACAAGAAAAAGCCTTTAATTTATTCTTCTCTTAATTTCACATTATTCAACAAGTCTTCCCTTGTGTTTTCGATTTCGTTTCTTATAACCGAGGCGAGAAGTCGGTTCAGCGTTTCTTTTATTTCCCTGCCTTTTATACCGAGCGCGACAAGGTCGCTTCCGTTGATTGCGAGGTCGGAAACAAAAAGCGGTGCTTTTGAATTCAAAATACGTTCGGTGTTCTGCTCGGCGTCCTCACAGAAAAGCGCGCGACGGTAGCGTGCGACGGTGAGAGCGTCTTCCCTGCCGAGCGATGAAACGTAGAGCTTCAGCTCGGAATCGCTATTGGGCAGAGGGGTTGAATTCGCAAGCAGGTTACAGATATGCTTCGTGCCGTTATCCGCGCGCAGAAGCTTTAGTGCGCTTCCGATACTGCTTCCGCAAAGGCAGGTAAACCTCATTTGAAAATCGCAGGGCAGACGGTGAATGCTTTTATAATCTCCGCTTACGGGGATTATTTTTTTTATCGGTTCGATATATTTTTCGATAACGCTTTGGGCGTTTTGACCGCAGAGAAGCTTTTTGAGCTCGGTAAAAATACGCTCGTATGCAACCCTATTCACCGTTTCGGCAAGCGAAAAAATCGCGTTTGAGGTATTTTCTTCGATTTCGAAGCCGAGCACCGACGAAAAGCGGAGCGCGCGGAGTATTCGCAACGCGTCCTCGGAAAAGCGTTTTTCGGGGTCGCCGACGGCGCGGATGAGTTTATTTTCTATATCCTTTATGCCCAAAAAGGGGTCTTTTATACCGTCAAGGGTTGAATATGCGATTGCGTTTACCGTAAAATCACGGCGGGAAAGATCCTCTTCAAGCGCGGTGACGAATTCCACCTTATCGGGATGACGGGAATCGCTATACCCGATTTCGCGGCGGTAGGTGGTTATTTCATAGGGTGTGCGGTCAAGCACGAGCGTTACAGTTCCGTGCTTTATCCCCGTTTCGATAAGAGTGTGCGAGGAGAATACCCTTTTCGTTTGCTCGGGCAGTGCGTTTGTGGTGACGTCGATATCGTCGCAGAGCTTGCCCATAATGCTGTCGCGCACGCAACCACCGACCGCGTATGCTTCGAAGCCCGATTCGTTGAGTGTTTTTATTATATATTCTGCGTGTCCATTCAGCTTTATCTGCATTTTATCACCTCTTTCACGGCAATATTATTATACAACAAGGATTAATTTTTTTCAAGGCTGCATTTTATTCGCTGGGATTTAATAAAAATGTTACGGGTGATAAAAATGAAGAGGTTATATGCAATAATCGCGCTTTGCCTGCTGTTATGCTCCTGCGGGGTTAAGGCAGACGAGCAATTTTTTGTCGAGGGCGAGGACAGGCTTTTTTACGTTTATCGGATAAAGCAGGATTCCGAAAGCGTTGCAGAGGAAGAAAAAGAACGGCGTTTTATGAACGCAATGTGGGTTTCGCAGTTCGATATGCACCCGATATACCGCGAAAACGGCAAGCAACGCGACGAGAGCGATTACAGAATCAGGGTTTCGCTTATGGTGGACAATCTTCTGCGCGACGGGTTCGACACTGTATTTTTGCAGGTACGCCCGAACGGCGACAGCATGTTCGAAAGTGAATTTTTCCCGAATTCGAAATATATTGCAGGCACTTACGGCGGTGAATGCGTTTACGATGCGATAGGCATTTATTTGGAAATTGCGAAAAATAAAGGGTTATCGGTCCACGCGTGGATAAATCCTTACAGGCTTTGCTACGAGGAAGAGCTTATCGCTTACGGCGAAGGACTGCTTTACGAATGGCATTCGGAAGGGCTTGGAAAGCGGATCGAAAAAGGGGGCGACGGTCTGCTTTATCTCGACCCGAGCTACGAAGAAGCGGCAGAGCTTATCGCAAACGGCGCGAAAGAGATTTTCGAAAAATACGGCTTTGACGGTCTGCATATCGACGATTACTTCTACCCCACCGAATTCGAGTTCGACGACACGGACGAATTCGCCGCAAGCGGTTACGGCGATTTGGGTGATTTCCGCAGAGCGAACGTAGACAGAACTGTTAAGGCGCTATACGACATCGCGCACAGCTACGGTAAAATATTCGGCGTTTCCCCCGCGGGAAATATATATTCGCTCGAAAACGGGTGGTTTATCGATATTTATAAATGGTTATCCGAGGACGGATATCTCGATTACGTTATGCCGCAATTATATTACGGCTTTAACAACGCTGTTTGCCCCTTTGAGCGCGTGCTCGGTGATTGGTCGCAGGCTGTTAAAAACGAGCGTACAGAGCTTTATATCGGTCTTTCGGCGGCAAAGTGCGCTTTGGGTAGCGAAGGAATTGAGGACGTATTTGCGGGAAGCGAGGGCAAATACGAATGGCGCGACGAAAATGATATTCTTATGCGCTCTTATAAAGCATCTGTCGAAATCGGTGCGGACGGGATATGTATTTTCAGTTATTCATCGTTTTACGTTTCGTTAAGCGGAGAAAGCAACCCATTGACAAACGAGGAACGCGAAAATTTATTGAAAATTTTAGAGAAAAAGACGGAGTAGTTTATATGCTACTCCGTCTTTAATCATACTATTTCTTCTTTTTCTTTTTGAATATCGCAACCGCGAAAGCCGCGACTGCCGCTGCGGCGGCAACCGCTACCGCGATTATGGGAAGAGCCTTTTTGCTCTTGCTGTCGGTATTCTGGGGGATCTGCTCGGGTGCGCTTTCGGTGCTTTCCTCGGTTGCTTCGGGCTCCTTGAGCGCTTCGGTAAGCTCTTCATAGAGCGCTTCGAGGTTTCCGCTGAACATAACCTCTTCGCCGAGATAGGTTTCGAGCTCGTTGCAGAGCAGGCGGACCGATTTACGTCGGGGATCGTCTTTAGGCGAGGTGGTGAGGAATTCGATAGCCTGATCGACAAGCGCGGTATAGCGCGCTTGGTTGAAGTTGAGAACACGGAATTCGCTTATACCGCCGCTGTAATAGGTATTCCACTGCGAGTTATACCAGCGCTTTAACTGAACGTATTTAACGTAGCGCGCCTTAACAGGCTGATCGAGGGTTATAATATCTACCTGCTTAACGTTTTCGAGCTCATCGGAAACGCTGTATACCTTTGTGAAATCGGTACCGTTTTCGGAAACGTAAATTTCGTATTCCTTAACGCGTTCATAGAAGGAAATTTCGATAACCGAAATATCGAACACGTTTTCGAGGTCGATAAGCAGCCACTGCTCGTCCTTATCCTTCGCAAACGAAAGTCGTGTAGCTTCATCGCCGTCTACCGCCATTGCATCGGTAAGTCGTCCGTCGTTGACTTCTAAGCCCGAAACAGAGGTTTTTGCGTTCTTTGCAAGGTTCTGCTTTGCAAGGAAGTTTTTCGGATCGGTAGCCTTGGGAACGAGCTTGATATTATCGATACTGCCCTTTATGCCCTTGCCCACTTCGGAAAGCGGAACAGTAAGGGTGGTGAGCTTTGTATCCGCGATATTGAGCGAATTGGTGGAAGCGTAGGATTTTTTATCGTTTACGGTGAGATAGGTGGTTTTAAGATCGCTGGTCAAGCGGATCTTTGTCTTTTCGCCGATCGGGAGCTTGTATTTATAGGTAAAGGTATAGAATTCGGTTTTGAAGCCGAAATTGCCCTTGCCGTCAACGTCGGAGAGAATTTCGACACCGTCACCCGCGAAAATGGGTGCTTTTGTCGCTTCGTCGAGCGTGATTTCGAATTCAAGCGTATTCGGGAAGCCGAGTCCCTTTTGCTCGAACGAAAGGTAGGAATTACCGTCGAGAATGAACGCGCCGTCCTTGATTTCGCCGTTTGCGGTGACGAAATCGGGAAGCTCGCCTTCGAAATCAACGGTTATGCCTTCTTCGGGGATCGAATGTCTGCCGGGGTCGGCATCGCCCGCGCGGAGCGATAAGAGCTCGTAGCGTGCGATAAAGTTATCGGCAGAGATTTTAGTGGTATCGCGTCCGCACCAGGTTTTTTCTGCGGTAAGGCAAACCATTCCGCGAAGTCTGTCGAAAATATCGAACTTGGTTACGCCCTTATATGCGGTGTGGAGGTCGTTCCAGAGTGCAAAGCAGGCACCGAGCAATCTTTCGTCGTTGGGGTCCATTTTTTGCTTGGCGTCATACAGACTGAACATATTGACCTGCCAATTATTATAGAGGTGTCTGAGGTCAAAATAATCGGGGAAATTGTAGTTTGTGGTGGGAACGGTATAAAGAATGTTGTTGACGGTATTGATAACGTCGAAATCGGATGCGAGAACCTCATCGATACCCGAAATACCGCAGTCCCAGAAGTTGATCTGTGCGTTTTCGGAAATGGGGGTTTCGCCCTGGAAGCCTTCCTTGCCCAAGCCGCCCCAGAATCGAGGAGTATAGCCGAGCGAGTTGACGTAATCGACAAGCTCGTCGGTATATTTACGCATTAATTCTGCGTATTCGCGGGGGTATTCGTCGGTACCGATATGAACCACCTTGCCGACGAAAACGGGGTCGTCGCCGGTCATATATTCCGCGAAAAGATTCTTGATAAATTCAAGCGTTTCGGGCTTGGAAATATCCAAG
>JAZTXJ010000055.1:0-13858 GCA_045636285.1 Eubacteriales bacterium | reverse complement strand
AAGGCTCTGCTCTTCGTCAGCAGCGAGATACAGGAAGATTTCGTTACCCATAAGCTCGGTAACGTCAACGTTGCAGGTGATAACGCTGTCAGCCATAGAGGAGAGGTACATAGGCTCGTCATGGATACACTCGGGACGGAGACCTGCGATAACTTCCTTGCCGATATATTCCTGAAGCTTCTCATCCTTTGCCTTGTCAGCGGGAAGCTTGATGGAGTTGCCAGCGAATTCGATATTGAGACCGTCACCGTTCTTAACAAGCTTTGCGTTGATGAAGTTCATCTGAGGAGTTCCGATGAAGCCTGCAACGAAGATGTTTACGGGATAGTCGTAGAGGTTCTGAGGAGTATCAACCTGCTGGATGAGACCGTCCTTCATAACAACGATACGGGTAGCCATGGTCATAGCTTCGACCTGGTC
Source organism: Eubacteriales bacterium (assembly GCA_045636285.1). Taxonomy (GTDB): domain Bacteria; phylum Bacillota; class Clostridia; order Oscillospirales; family CAG-382; genus Coliplasma. The sequence continues at coordinate 13,438 of JAZTXJ010000055.1, read as the reverse complement.
GTGGGTAACGTAGATAAAAGTGGTGCCAAGGCGTTGGTGAAGCTTGGTCAGCTCCGTTCTCATGCTGGCACGCAGCTTAGCGTCGAGGTTGGAAAGAGGTTCGTCGAGAAGGAATACCTTCGGTTCACGAACGATTGCACGACCGAGAGCAACACGCTGCTTCTGACCGCCGGACAGAGCCTTGGGCTTTCTGTCGAGGAGGTGAGTGATGTCAAGGATTCTTGCAGCTTCTTCAACGCGGCGCTTGATTTCTTCTTTTCTTACCTTACGGAGCTTAAGACCGAATGCCATGTTATCGTAAACAGACATGTGAGGATAAAGAGCGTAGTTCTGGAAAACCATCGCGATATCTCTGTCTTTAGGTGCTACGTCGTTAACTCTCTTGTTGTCGATGAAGAGTTCGCCTTCGGTGATTTCTTCAAGACCTGCGATCATACGGAGTGTGGTGGTTTTACCGCATCCCGAAGGACCAACGAAAATAACAAATTCCTTATCCTGGATTTCGAGAGTGAAATCGGAAACAGCGGTTACGCCGCCGGGAAATCTTTTGTAAATGTGCTTAAACAATACACTTGCCATTTAGAACCTCCATGTTGAGGGGTTTACCTCATTTTCTTTCACGTACAATAATACCAAAAAAACTTGATAAATGTAAGTGATTAATTACCCAAAATTTTGACTGCTTCTTTATCTATTTTGCATAATTATTACTGATTTGTAATCCTTTGACAAATCCGTCTCCGTCTTTCGAGCAGATGTCCCCTGCGATAACTCTTCCGTTGCGAATAAACAGCGTTGCAAGCACTTCGCCTTCGTATTCGTAATTATTTACCTTAAATACATATACAGTTGCGTCTTTGCCTGCGTATCTTTTTAAATTCAATCCTTGCGCGCGTTGGATTTCGTTATACTTTTCGAAAACGGTGTTGAATTCCTGCGGGATTTCGATTTCATATATATTGACTGCTTTGCTTTCGACTTCGTGTCCGAAGCCACCGAGAAACTGTACCATATCTTCTTCGGTAGCAATGTTTTTGAAATCGGTGTTTACCGTTGCGGCATCGCTTGCGGTGCTTACCATAGGGAGTACGCCGATCGCGGTTGCAAGCAGTGCTACGGAAACGGCTACGACAGCGAAAAACTTTAATCCCGATGCTTTTAATGTGTATACGAACATCTGTGACTCTCCTCATAAATTACTTAATAAATTATATAAGGAGAAGTGGATTAATATTCATATTCATTCATCGTATGAAGTGATAATTTCTTCGAGTCGTTCAAGCTCTTCGTAAAGCTCGTTGATTTCTTCCTCTGTTTGCTTTATCGATTCGAACAATTCGTTCAGTGCAACGTAATCGCTCGTGATGCTTTCATCGTTTTGTCGTTCCTTTAATTCAAAAAGACGGGCTTCTGCCTTTTCGATTTCCTTTTCGGTAACCGCGTATTTGTTTTTTGCGGAACGGTATTGGTTTTTGCGCTGCTTTGCCTCTTCGAATCCGACCTTACCCGCACCGACTTCGGCCTTGGAAACGATTACCTCTTTTTTGATGCGTTTTTCGATATATTCGTCATAGGAGCATTTTTTATAGCAATAGCCTTCATCGAAACCGTTTTTATCGATTTCCAAGATTGCGGTTGCAAGGCTTCTTATGAAATATCGGTCGTGCGAAACGGTAATGATAGTACCGTCGTAATCGTGCAAAGCCTGCTCGAGCATCTCGCGCGAGTCTATGTCGAGGTGGTTTGTCGGTTCATCGAGAATAAGTAAGCTGACACCGCAGGCGACCATTTTCGCAATCGACAGACGCGCACGTTCGCCGCCGCTTAATATCGATATGCTTTTGAATACGTCGTCGCCGCGAAAGCCGAACTGTGCGAGCATCGAACGAATCTGGGTGTTGGTTTTATCTGCATAAACGCTCCAGATTTCATCGATAACAGTGCTGTTTTGGTCGAGCAGCTGCTGTTCCTGATCGTAATATCCGATCGTTTGGTTATATCCAAGCTCGAAAATGCCGCTTTTTTGTGTTTCTCTGCCTGTAAGTATCTTTATAAGTGTAGATTTTCCGCAACCGTTTGCGCCGATAACGAACAATCTTTCACCGCGTTTTAGTTCAAACGAAAGATTGTTGAACAGTTCGATATTCGGGTAAGACATCGAAAGCGAACGCACCGACAAGACGTCGTTGCTCATTGCACCCGAATGCGAAATCGCAAAGGAAATGCCCTTTTCTTTTTCCTTGGGTTTTTCGAGCTTTACCATTTTATCGATGGTTTTTTGTCTGCTTTCGGCGGCAATTATGTTCTTTTCGCGGTTCCATTTGCGCTGATTTTCGATAAAGGCTTCCAATCTTGCAATTTCCTTTTGCTGGAGATTGTAGTGCTTGAGCTTTGCTTCGTCGAGCGCCTTTTTCTTTTCGCGGAAGGTAGAATAATTCCCCTCGTACGTTTCGGATCTTCCGTGAGAGATTTCTAGCGTTTTATTCGTGGTGCGATCGAGAAAATATCTGTCGTGCGAAATGATAAGAAAGGTCTTTTTAGATGACGAAATATAGTTTTCGAGCCATTCGCAGGTTTCTCGGTCGAGATGGTTTGTAGGCTCGTCGAGCAGCATTATATCGGGATCCGAAAGTAAAAGCTTTACAAGTAAAAGCTTTGTTTTCTGTCCGCCGCTCAAGGAATCGGCATTTTTCTGAAGATCGTTTTCGGAAAAGCCGAATTTTGCAAGAAGCGATTTCGTTTTTCCTTTATATTCGTTGCCGCCGTGTGTATTGAAGCGTTCGCTGTAATCCGAAAAAGGCTTAATAGCCGTTTCGTCGCCTTGCTCCATTCTTATTCGCAAGGCATTGATTTCGTTTTCAAGATTGATCAGCTTTTCGAACGCCGAAACTGCGGCTTCGTATATCGTGGAATTAAAACGGTGTGCGTCGTTTATCTGCTCCAAACAGCCGATAGTTGCGCCGTTTGCAATAAAAACGTCGCCGCTTGTCGTGTCCAACGTGCCGCGTATTATCGAAAATAAAGTCGATTTGCCGGCACCGTTTACGCCGATAACGCCGAATTTATCGCCTTCGTTTGCCGCAAAGGTTATATCTTCAAGTATTGTATCTGCTCCGTATGACAGCGAAACACTGCTGCAAACGATAATGCTCATTTCGTTCCTCCGAACCTTTGGTTTTCAATATAATAACATATTGCGGATTGATTGTCAAATACAACACTTGAATTATAATTCAAGGTGTGTTATTATAGAAATACAGAACAGAAGTTCGCCGGACGAATCCGATTATAAAATCGTCAAAATATATTATTCAAAGTGATCATGGAAAGGTGTCGAATAAATGACTGTACAGGAACTTAAAATCCGACAGCTAACAAATCAATATCTTATAACAAAAGGAAAAAAGGAAGATGTTGTTCGTGATCTTTGCGGCGTGCAGTCGCAGTTTTTGACAAACGCCGTACATTCGCTTAAAATACGTTGCTCGGATTTTGACGAGAATTCTATGAAGGACGGGCTCGTTAAAAACTGGACCGTGCGCAATACCGTTCATGTATTTTCCGAAAAAGATCTACCCCTGTTTATACGCTGTAACAACGGTGAAGACTATCTGAAAAACGAATGGAACGGATATACTTTTTGGAATCAACGCGACAAATGGGCGCTTTCTCCGGAAAGGCAAAGCTTTCTTTCAGAGGTTATTTTAAAATCCCTTGAAAGTGGTTGCAAAACGAGGGATGAGCTTAAGGAAATATGCCGTCAAAGCGGTATGACATACGAGGAGGAAACCTGCATTTTCGATCCTTGGGGTGGAGGAATATGTCAGCTTTGTAAACGCGGCTTTATGCACTACGCGGTACAGGAGAAGAAGGCGTATTGCCTTTCTCCCGAGTTTACACCCATTCCTGACGAAGAGGCAAAACTTGAGATAGCACGGCGGTATTTTACAAATATCGGCCCGGCTACCATCCACGATGCCATGTATTTTATGGGCGCAAAGCAAAGTGAGGTGAAAAAGTGGATTTCGCTTTTACCTGTTGAAAGCGCAGAGTTGCAGGGAAGGACATATTATTACATAGAAAACGGGAAAGATTACGACAAAAATATACCCGAATGCATTTTTCTTGCGGGATTTGATCAACTTATGCTCGGATATCAAAAAAAGGAAAGTTTGTATCTGCCCGAAGAGCATTTGCGGGGTATATTCAATCTTGCGGGTATTGTAATGCCCGCTATCCTGCTCGACGGCAGAGTTGTGGGAAAATGGAAGAAGAAAAACGCCAAGTTATCCATAACTCTTTTTGAATCAATAGGCGCAAACGGCAAAAAAGCTATCACTAACGAAGCGGAAAGGCTTTGGGCTGATATTAAAAAGATAGAATTGGAGGAATAAAATTGGTAACAGTTACCTTTACAAATCGGGAACAGATAGATGATTCAAAGATAAAATTTGCCGTTATATGCTCGAAATATAATGATAATTGGATCTTTTGCAGACATAAAGAAAGAACAAGCTGGGAAATTCCCGGCGGACATCGCGAAATAGGTGAATCTATAGAAGAAACCGCAAAACGTGAATTAATTGAAGAAACAGGTGCGAAAAAATTTGAGATTACACCGCTTACGGTTTATTGTGTTGAAAAAGACGGCGAAAAGACCTATGGAGTACTTTTCTTTGCAGAAATAACCGAACTTTGCGATATATCAGTTGATAGTGAAATTAAAGAAATAGCTTTACTTGATTGTATTCCCGATGAACTAACATATCCTCAAATACAGCCGCATTTATATGAGTTTGTTATACAAAACACCAAATTGTGCTATTCCTATGTTATGGGAATTGATGATTCGATATTATCGTTAAAAGAAGAAGGATTTGATGTAAAATCTGACGGCGACAATTACACGGTTAAGTTTCCTAAATATAAAGCTGTAGATTGGGAACGTTTCATTTCGGAACATCTTAAGCTTGAATATTGGAACGAATATTTAAGTGATAATGAAGTCGTGTTTCTTTTTCATCTTCGAGATGGTATCAAAAAATACATAGTAGAAAATTACGAGAGCGACGAAGTGCTGAAGCTATGCGAAAGGCTATGCGATTGTAGATTCGAATCGATAAACAAAATACTTTCCGGAAATTGGTTTTATAGATATGTGTTGGAAAAAGGGGAGAATGACTAAATGTTAGGTTGTTGTGGTCACGACTGTTCAAGGTGCGTTACATATCTTGCAACAATTAAAAATGATGATGGACTAAGAAAACAGTCGCAGCAGTTTTATAAAACTATGTTCGGCTTGGATATTCCCCTTGATGAAGTTAACTGTCTTGGCTGTCAGTCAAACAATACGTTTAAGCTTTGTAAGAACTGCCCGTTTACAAAATGTGCGTCGGAACGAAAAATAGCAGAATGTTTTGAGTGTGTAGAATATCCTTGCAATGCTCTTACGGAATATCAAGAAAAATATGTAAACAAGTGCAATCAAGTTACGTGTGATCGTGGAGGTATAATTAATGAATAATGAAATCAAAAGCATTATCGGCGCAAATATGGATATTGATTTTAGTAATCTCAATTTTGGGAATTCAAAGTGCCCGTGGAATGTTGCCGAGAACACTAATGAACACAAGTGCGCGGTTAAAGACACTTCGATATGTAAATATTTTTGCGGCATACAATATTTTGATAGTGTTCTTTGCAGTTATCCTTATGAAAATTTAAGTGTTTTAAAACCCGATGAAATTGATAGAAAAATGAAAGACGAGAAATAAAATGACACGATATGAAATTACCGAAACCGATAAAAAGCTTATTAAGATAGGCTTGGAGGTATTAAAGCAAAACTTTGATGACGGGGTATACAACCACACGGTGGGGTGCGCTTTGCTGTGCAAAAACGGAAATATTTATAAGGGCGTAAACTGCGACGGGATCCACGGTTCCTGCGCGGAATACATAACTATGGGTATTGCCATATCCGCAGGTGAAAGAGAGTTCGATACCATTGTGGCTGTTCACGATAAGCACCTCAATTTCGTTATTCCTCCTTGCGGCAACTGCAGACAGATGATGTTTGAATATTGTCCGGATATTAAGGTTATCGTTAACGACGAAAAAGGAAAGCTAATTAAAGTCACTGCAAGAGATTTATTGCCGTTTGCGTGGAATCCCGTTGTGTGTGATTAAGATAAAAATATCGCTCCCGTGATTTTCGAGAGCGATATTTGTATTATTCGGGGTAGTGTTATTCCTTTATGCTTCGATTGCGTGCTCGGTTTCGCGGCTGCGGAAGAAAAGGGTAGTCAACCAAAGACCGCTGATAGCAACGAGCGTATAGATGATTCTCGCAAAGATATCGCCCTGACCGCCGAAAATCCACGCTACTATATCAAATCTGAAAAGTCCGATAGAACCCCAGTTGAGAGCGCCGACAATACAAAGGAATAAAGCTATTCTGTCAAGTATCATATTTTCATCCTCCTCGATGATATTTTGCTCTTTTATTGAACAAATATGCATTGACAATATTTCAATTTTTGGTTATTATAAAAACATCTAAAACAAAAAAACGCATAAGAGGTATCGTTAAAATGAGAATGCGTCCAAAGAAGAACAGAGAAAAAAGAATGGAAAAGGTTAACCGTTTGTTTGTTTTGCAAAACGAAAACGGTGTTGTTGATATTGAAGGCTCTTTTGAAAATAAGGGCGAGCTCTTTCTTGAAATCGGTTGCGGTAAAGGTGCTTTTATAAACGGTCTTTCCGAGCAGTACCCCGACAAGCGTTTGCTTGCGGTTGAGCTTGTCCCCGACGTTTTGATGATGGCAATGGAAAAGGCGGACAGGGAAGAGAGAAAGAATATTTGCTTCCTTAATGCCAATGCCGAAAATATTGCAGATATTATTCCCGAAGGCTCGGTTTCGCGCTTGTATTTGAACTTTTCGGACCCGTGGCCCAAAAAGCGCAATGCGAAGCGCAGATTGACAAGCCCGCTCTTTCTCGAAAAGTATAAAAAAATACTTGCCCAGCAGGGCAAGATATTTTTCAAGACAGACAACAAGGGTCTGTTCGATTATTCGCTTGAAAGCTTTGTTGAAAACGGCTACAAGGTAAGCGATGTTTGTTTTGACCTTCACGGTGATCCCGTATTTTCGAAGGACAACATCAAAACGGAATACGAAACCACTTTTTCGGAAAAGGGATTTTTGATCAACCGTTTGGTTGCTGAAGTTCGTTAAGGCTTTCGTAAACGACTTCGCGTTCGTCGAAGGGGTATTGAACTCCTTCGATTTCCTCGTACATTTCGTGGCCCTTGCCGATAAGTAATACCACATCGCCCTCCCGTGCTTCGCGGAGGGCTTCTTTTATTGCTTCGCGGCGATTTTTGATAATAACGTATTTGCCATCGGTTTTATGCATACCGATAAGAATATCAGAAATTATATCCTCTATCTTTTCGAAACGGGAATTATCGGACGTGATAACCGAAAGGTCGGAATTCGCGCCGATAACCTCACCCATGCCGTAACGGCGAAGCTTACTGCGGTTGCCCCCGCATCCGAAAACCGAAATTATACGCGAGGGGGAATAAAGCTTTATCGTATCGAACAAGGTTTTTACGCTGAATTCGTTGTGCGCGAAGTCGATAATAACCGTGTAATCGGTATTTGTGGGAACTATTTCCATTCTGCCCTTAACGAACGCTTTTGCAAGACCGCTCTTAACAGCATCGTAAGAGATTCCGTCCTGTCTTGCAACGGCTATCGCCAATGCGGCGTTGTATACCGAAAAATGTCCGGGAGTATTGAGCGAAATATGGTATTTTTCGTTGTTTTCGATGCAATCAAATTCTGTATTAAGACACGATTTACCGGTAGAAAAGGTTGCGTTTTCGAACGTTATATCGGCGTTTTTAGCTCCGCTTACGGTAACGATAGGGCAATCGACGTTTTTTATGATCGATTCAAAATGCTCCGAGTCGGCATTTACTATAACCTTTTTCGCCTGATCGAAAATCATCTTTTTGCATTCTAGATATTCTTCGAAATCCTTGTGCTCGTTTTCTCCGATATGGTCGGGAGAAAGGTTCGAAAACACTCCGGTATCGAAGGTGATTCCGTGTGTGCGGGCGAGCTTGAAGCCCTGCGATGTAGCTTCGATTATCGCGGTGTCACAGCCTGCATCGAGCATTTCTTTGTAAAATTTGTGAATAAGATAGGATTCGGGAGTTGAGTTCGCGGTATCGTAAAATTTATCTCCGATATATACACCCGTTGAACCGATAACGCCAACCTTGTGTCCTGCGGATTCATAAATGCTTTTCAGCATAAAAGAAACGCTGGTTTTGCCCTTTGTTCCGGTAATCCCGATCGTGTTTAGCTTTTCGGCTGGATTGCCGAATAGGTTTGCACTTGATTTGGCAAGGAATTCTCTGGTGCTTTCGGCTTTTATGATAATCGCATCATCGGGGAGCGAAACATCTTGCTCTACTGCAAAAACGCGAACACCCTTATCGTAGACCTCGCGTGCAAGCTCGTGCGAGTCGCGCTTGAAGCCCTTTATGCAAACGAACAAGGTGTTTTCTTTTGCGATTCGAGAATCGAAAATTATATCTTCGATTTCACAATCACATTCGATGTTTCGAGAAATAATGGGTATGTTTTTAAGTATTTCCGAAAGCTTCATTCGAGTTCTCCTTAAACAAATAAATCTCCGCTGAAAACCGATTTGCATTCACCGGTTACAAATATATTACCGCACTCGCGGATGTTTACGTTGACCGTGCCGCCCTTTTGCTCGATTTGTACGTTGTGCCCGCAAAGGTTTTCGTTTAACGCGGCGGCGGCGCTCGCACAGCTTCCCGTGGTGCAGGAAAGCGTTTCGCCGATTCCTCGTTCCCACACACGCATAAAAAATACGTTTTCTTTTAGCGGGATGACGAATTCGACGTTTGTTCCTTCGGGAAAGCATTCACTGTTTTCGATCATAGACGCAAAGTGATTGAATTCTTCGTCGTTTATAGCAGGGACGAATATTACGCAATGAGGATTTCCGATATTCAGGTAAATATAGGGTAAGCTTATTCCGAAAAACTGCAGAGTGCTTTTTTCGATAATATGCGCTTTTCCGATTTCTGTCGTTATCGTCTGTCCGATATGTTTTACGGCTCGCAAGCCCGATTTTGTTTCGACCGTTAATGACTGTTTGGAATAATATCCGCTTTGCTTAACGTATTCTGCAGAACAACGCAACGCATTTCCGCACATTTCCGCTTCGAATCCGTTTGGGTTGTATACGTGCATAAAATAATCTGCATTTTTTGATTTTTGAATGAAAACCGCGCAATCTGCACCGATCCCGTAATGTCTGTCGCAAATGTTTTTAATTAGCTCGCAATCGGGTAATATTGTTGCCGACGGTGAACCGAAAAAGACAAAGTCGTTGCCCATAGCTTGCATTTTTGTAAAACGCATATAGCACCCCTTATTATAACAAAATTATTACAATTTTCAATATATGCGAAAAAAATATTAATATGACTTTCAAAAAAAGAAAAAAGTACTTGAAAATTAGTCAAATTATGTTAAAATGTGAATGAAGTAAATTTTGAGAGGTAGACTGTGAACAACGGATTTTACTCGATGCTGTTCAGAATGAAGCATATTAAGCGTTGGGGAATTATGCATTCGCTTATTCCCGATTATCTTTCTACCCATTCGCTCGAAGTGGGCTTTATAGCGCATTCGCTTGCTCTTATCGGCAATGAATATTTCGGTAAAAGCTACGATTGCAACGCGATCGCCATTAAAGCGATTTATCACGACGTTCCCGAAATCTTCACGGGCGATATTCCCACACCCGTTAAGTATTACAGCAGCGAAATGAAGGAAGCCTACGACGCTGTCGAAACCGCTTCTTTAAAAAAGCTTACGGAAATGCTTCCCGAAGAGCTGAAAGCCGAATATGAATCGCTTTTTGTATACAGCGAAGATGAAAAACGCCTTATAAAAGCGGCTGACAGAATTTCAGCATACATAAAATGCCTTGAAGAAAAGAATTACGGCAGCCGTGAATTTAAAATGGCGGGCGAAAGACTGCTTGAAGCAACCAAAGCAATGAACTGCGATGAAGCGAATTATTTCCTTGCCGAATTTCTTGAACCCTTCGGCTTGCCTATCGATTCGATTATCGAAAAGGAATAATTATCAATCGGTGTATTTAAAAAATATATTATAAAATGAAAGAGGTACGATTAAATGAAAATCGGTCTTATTGCAGATTCCTTCCGTCTTGGCTTTGAAGACAGTATCAAAGCTGCTAACAAGCTTGGTGTGAGCGGCGTTCAGAAGTATATGACTTTTGGCGATTTTGCCGTTTCCGAACTTACTGCCGCAAGGGTAAAGGAAGTTAAAGATATTATGACCTCCAACGGCCTTGTTTTTTCGGCAGTGTGCGGCGACTTCGGTGTTGATCTTGATGACAACGACGTAGTAGAAAATTCCAAGAGAGTTCTCGATAAAGCAAAAGAGCTTGATTGCCATATAGTAACCACTCATATCGGTCATCTCTATGAAACCGAAGATGCGAGAATGGAAAAGATCAGAAAGAACGCTCAGGAGCTCGCTATCTATGCAGACAGCATCGGCTCTGTATTTGCTGCCGAAACAGGTACCGAAAAGGCAGTCGTGCTTAAATCGTTCCTCGATTCTCTCGGTGCAAAGGGTCTTCGCGTAAACTATGACCCCGCAAATCTTGTTATGGTTGCTCAGGACGATCCCGTTGCAGGCGTTTATACTCTTCGTGATTATATCGTTCACACTCACGCAAAAGACGGTGTATGCCTCGGTGATAACGCTTGGGAAGAGCTTCCTCTCGGTACGGGCGGCGTAGATTGGGATAATTATCTCAAGGCTCTTAACGATATCGGCTACAACGGCTATCTCACTATCGAACGCGAAGTCGGTGATAATCCCGCCGCAGATATCGGTATGGCTGTTGAATTTCTTACCGCTAAGCTTAATAAGCTTGGTATAAAGTTGGGTTAATATGGAAGCTATGAAAGTATTTGAAGGAAAAACCGCTGTTGTAACGGGCGGTGGCGGCGTTTTGTGCTCTTCCTTCTGCGAAGCACTTGCAGAGCGTGGCGCAAACGTAGCCGTTCTTGATCTTAATCTTGATAACGCAAAAGCGGTTGCCGAAAATATCGTTGCAAAGGGTGGAAATGCGATCGGTCTTTCCTGCAACGTGCTCGAAAAGGAAAGTCTTGTTGCGGCAAAAGAAGCTATTTTGTCGGAATTTGGCGGCATTGATATTCTTATCAACGGTGCGGGCGGCAATAATCCTCGCGCAACTACCGATAAAGAATATCTTTATCCCGAAGATTTGGATTCCGCCGAAGATATTAAAACCTTTTTCGATCTTGACCCCAAGGGTATCGGCTTTGTATTCGACCTTAATTTCCTCGGTACCTTGCTTCCCACACAGGTCTTTTCCGCGGAAATGTGCAAGGGCGGGGGAGTTATCATTAACATCTCCTCTATGAACTCTTACAGACCGCTTACGAAAATCCCCGCATATTCTGCCGCGAAGAGTGCCGTTTCCAACCTTACCATGTGGTTGGCTGTTCATTTTTCGAAGGTGGGTATTCGTGTTAATGCCATTGCGCCCGGCTTCTTCGTTACCGCGCAGAACCAAGCGCTTCTCTTTGATTCCGAAGGCAACCCTACGCCCCGAACCGAAAAAATATTGGCGGCAACGCCTATGGGACGCTTTGGCGAACCGAGCGAGCTTATCGGAACGCTCGTATATCTTTGCGACAATAACGCATCGGGCTTTGTTAACGGCACGGTAATTCCCGTTGACGGCGGCTTTGCGGCGTATTCGGGCGTATAAACTCATTATTTATACTTTTGATAAGTTTTAGGAGAACGGATTTATGAATGCAAAAAGATTCATTTCGGTTTTATTGATTCTTGCTCTCTCTGCTTTCTGCCTTGCTTCGTGTAACGATAACGGCGAGGAGGCTTCCAATCAATCCTTTGGCGAAATATCGAAAAGCGAATTCGTTAACGATGACGGCAATTACGTACCTCGTCACGAGGTAAAGGATATGCAGGAAAGAACCTTTACGATTATCGTAAGAGGCTCTTCTGCAGGTACTTATCAGTCCGACGACTTTACCACCGAAAGCGAGCTTTACGGTGAATTGATTGAAGACGCGGTTCAGAGAAGAAACGATATGGTTGAACAGCTGTATAACGTAACGCTCGACGTAGTTAAGAGCGATAGCGCTTACAACGATATTCTTCTTGACTGCCAATCCAATCTTGGTACGTATGATGCTATTATGCCGACTCTTTCCCAGCTTTCTACTCTTGCGGCAGAAGGTTATCTTTATGACCTTGAATCGCTTAACAATTTCGATTCCGAAGCACCTTGGTATGATCAGAACTGCTCTAAAGCGTTTTCGATAAACGGTCAGCTTTATTTCACAACCGGCGATATTACAATTCTTAATAAGGTTAACACTCCCTCGATTCTTTTCAACAAGGAAATGGCGAAGAAGTATTTTCCCGAAAAGGATTTTTATCAGCTCGCAAGAGATAAAGAATGGACCTTCGACGTTTTGGTTGAATGTGCAAAAGAAGTCGCTTCGCTTGTAACGGCAGACGGTTCTTATTCCGATGAAAACATTTACGGTATGGTATCCGCATACGGCGATACGAGCGGATTTTACGGTGCTTCCGGCGAAACGATCTGTGCTAAGGATGCAGACGATCTTCCTTATCTTGCAATAGGAAGCAACGAACGTTCTGTTACTATCGCGCAGAAGGTTCTTCAGGCAATGTCCGACGGCGCAAACAACTGGTTGATTTACGCGCAGGAATGTGCATCTCCCATTTGGGAAACCTCTTTCGAGGTATTCTATGAAGGACGCGCGTTGTTCCGCCCCTCTGCATTCAGCGCAACCACTAAATTAAGAAGTCTGAGCCAAATTGAATTCGGTGTACTTCCCATGCCGATGATGGATTCCACACAAACCGAATATTACAGCTATTGCGGCTCGAGCGAAACCGCAGGCATTGCAATTCCGATATGTGCGGAAGACCCCGAATACTCTGCATATATGATCGATGCATATTCTGCGTGGGCTAAGAATTATCTCACCACCGCTTATTACGAAGTTAACCTCCGTTACAGAGATCTTCGTGATGATGAATCCGAAGAAATGCTCGATATTATTTTCGGTAACATCGTTTACGATATCGGCGAATGCTACGATTTCGGCGGACTTCACGAAATGTTTTACACGCTCACCAAAGACAGAAGCGATACGATTTCCTCTGCTTTGGAATCGAGAAAAGAACAAGCTCAGGCAGATATTGACGAGCTCAAAGAGCTTTACGCAAATTAACATAACGAAAGAACGTGCGATGCG
>JAZTXJ010000054.1:0-3917 GCA_045636285.1 Eubacteriales bacterium | reverse complement strand
TCGTTACGAAATTGTAGGGACCGGCGTCCCCGACGGTCCGCGTCGGGAAACGTTTGATTTACGGTAAAAATGATATAATTAAATATCAATTATGATACCTCAATAATTAAATATGTTGCATTTATTATTATCGATACCTTCCGCGGACCGTCGAGGACGCCGGTCCCTACAAAACTCCACATTTTAAACCGATGCTTCGATTTCATCGTTACTCCCCGCGGACCGTCGAGGAGTTGGTATACCCCAAAAATTCGTTCCTCATTTTCGGGGACCCCCTCGGTCCCTACAAACCCACATCATACGCGAACGCGCACACCATTGCCGAAGGGATTACAACACCCCCACTCCCTGTCAACAAATCTTATTGAAACCCTATTGAAAAAAGGAATAATTTATTGTATAATAAATTGATTAATTACATTTACAGGAAACAAAACCATGACCAACATTGAAAAAATACGTAATTTTTCGATAATCGCGCACATCGACCACGGCAAGAGCACCCTTGCCGACCGTCTGCTCGAATACACGGGCGCGGTTGAAAAGCGCGAGCTCGACGAGCAAATGCTCGACAACATGGAGCTCGAGCGCGAGCGCGGTATTACCATAAAGGCGCGTGCCGTTCGCTTTGATTATAAAGCCGACGACGGCGAAACCTACGCCCTGAACCTTATCGACACCCCCGGTCACGTCGACTTTGGGTACGAGGTTTCGCGTTCGCTCGCCGCGTGCGAGGGCGCGGTCCTTATCGTCGACAGCACGCAGGGCATACAGGCGCAAACGCTTGCAAACGCCTATCTCGCCGTCGATCACGATCTGGAAATCCTTCCCGTTATCAATAAAATCGACCTGCCGAGCGCAGATCCCGAAATGGCAAAGCGCGAAATCGAGGATATTATCGGCATCCCCGCCGACGAAGCCCCCTGCATCAGCGCGAAAATGGGTATCGGCATAAAGGACGTGCTTGAACAGATAGTAAAATACGTTCCTCACCCCAAGGGCGACAGCGAAAAACCCTTGGAAGCGCTCGTTTTCGACAGCTATTACGATTCCTACAAGGGCGTTATCGTCTACGTGCGCGTCAAAAACGGCAAAATGAAGGTTGGCGACAGGGTGCGTATGATGCACACGGGCGCAGAGTTCGAAATCGTCGAGCTCGGCACGCTTTCTACCTTCACGCTCGATAAAAAGGATTCTCTCACCGCGGGCGAGGTTGGCTACTTCACCGCGAGCATTAAAAACATCGCCGATACCGACGTGGGCGACACCGTTACCCTCTGCGAAAACCCCTGCGAACGCCCCCTTCCCGGCTTTAAAAAGGCACAGCCGATGGTTTATGCGGGCATTTACCCCGCCGACGGCAGCAAGTACGGCGACCTCAAAGACGCGCTCGACAAGCTTCGCCTTAACGATTCCTCGTTCACTTATGAGCTCGAAACGTCTGTTGCTTTGGGCTTCGGCTTCCGTTGCGGCTTCTTGGGGCTTTTGCACATGGAAATTATCGAGGAACGCTTGGAACGCGAATTTATGCTCGACCTTATCACCACCGCGCCGAGCGTTATTTATGAAATCCACAAAACCAACGGCGAGGTCGTTTATATCGACAACCCGACCAACTACCCCGACCCCGCGGTTATCGAAACCGCCTGTGAGCCCTTCGTAAAAGCGACGGTTATCACCCCGACCGAATACGTCGGCACGATAATGCAGCTTTGCAACGACAGGCGCGGCGAATACGTCGATATGAAATACATCGACACCAACCGCGCAGAGCTCCACTACGAGCTCCCCTTGAACGAAATCGTTTACGACTTTTTCGATTCGCTTAAATCGAAGAGCAAGGGCTACGCCTCGCTCGACTACGAGTTCCTCGAATACCGTCCGAGCAAGCTTTCGAAGCTCGACATTCTCTTAAACGGCGACATCGTCGACGCGCTCTCCTTTATCGTTCATTCCGACAGAGCCTACGCCCGCGCAAGACGTATCTGCGAAAAGCTCAAGGACAATATCCCCCGCCAGCTGTTCGAAATTCCCGTTCAGGCGGCTATCGGCGGCAAGATCATCGCGCGTGAAACGGTTAAAGCGATGCGTAAGGACGTCCTTGCGAAATGCTACGGCGGCGATATTACCCGTAAAAAGAAGCTTCTTGAAAAGCAAAAGGAAGGCAAAAAGCGTATGCGTACCCTCGGCACTGTCGAAGTCCCGCAGGAAGCGTTTATGGCTGTCCTTAAATACGATGACGAATAAGCTCTCGCTTTATTTCCATATCCCGTTTTGCATTAAAAAGTGCGATTACTGCGCCTTTTACTCGCTCGCAAACCAATCAGATTCGCTAAAGCTCGCCTATTTCGAAGCGCTTTGCAGGCAGGTATCCTTCCTTCAAACCGAACAAGAGGTGCAAACCGTCTACTTCGGCGGCGGCACTCCGCCCGCGCTTGGGGTAGATAGGTTATGTAAACTCATTTCGCTTGTTAAAAGCAGCTTCATGCTTCAAAAGGATTGCGAAATCACTGTTGAAATCAACCCGAAGAGTATCGATTACAGCGGCTTGCTTGCGCTAAAGGCGGCAGGCGCGAACCGATTATCTGTCGGTATTCAGGCGGCAGACGATACTGTTTTGGCGAAATTGGGGCGTGTTCACAGCTTTGCCGATGCGAAATCTTGCATTGACGATGCAAAGAAAGCGGGATTCACCAATATAAGCGTCGATTTTATGTTCGCGCTTCCCTACCGCGAGGACAGCGGCTTTGAACGCGAGCTCGATTACATTATGTCGACCGAACCTAATCATATTTCGGCGTATTCGTTACAGCTCGAAGAGGGCACGCCGCTTTACGAACGGTCGGCAACGCTCGAATTTCCCGACGAGGAAAGCGAGGAATGGCAGTACGAACGGCTCTGCTCGATTTTAAAATCGAACGGCTTTACCCATTACGAAATTTCGTCGTTTGCGAAATCGGGCTTCGAATCGCGCCACAACCTCAACTATTGGGACTGCGGCGAATATTTCGGCTTCGGCGCGGGCGCGCACTCATTTTACCGCAAAAAACGCTTTTATTCGGAATGCGACGTTCATTCCTATATCGAAAAATCGCACCTTTCGCTCCTCGCACCGACGAATTTCGATTCCGCACCCGTCCTCACCCCGCAAGAGCTTTGCGAGGAACGCGTTATGCTCGCGCTACGCACCAACCGCGGCGCTGTCATACCCGAAAACAAAAAGCATATCGGCATTAAGGTCCACGCGCTCGGCTATGGCGATTACGACCCCCGCACCCGCGCACTTACCCTCAATTCCCGCGGCTTCCGCGTTTCAAACGCCATCATCGCCGACGTTTTGGGTTGATGTGTGGGGATTTGAAAATATTACGAGAGACCCCTTTTTGCAAAAAGTGGTCTCTCGCGCTCTCTCCCAAAAACTCTTATTTCGAAATAATTTATAGTGTGTCATTCTTGATTAACTTAAGAATGACTTTTTTATATTGTTAACATTGTAGGGACCGATGGGGTCCCCGAAAAATCGAAGATTTTTTGGGGTATACCAAGTCCCCGACGGTCCGCGGAAGGTAACAAAAATGTTAAGGCGTTGGTTAAATAATAAAAATATCGTTTCGAATGTAGGGACCGGCGTCCTCGACGGTCCGCGTCGGGCGGCAATAATGTTAAGGCGTTGGGTTTATGTACGATGTAACGGTACGAACTTGTCACTTAATTATTGTTGCAATACGAGTCGACCTAAAGCCTCCCCTGTGTAAGGGGAGGTGTCGCGCACGACCTCGTGCGTGACGGAGGGGCTGTCCGATAAGCAACAATAATAATATTGCAACCCTACAATCCCCTCAGTCAGCTCGCAAGCTCGCCGACAGCTCCCCTTACTAAGGGGAGCCATTAAGGTTAAAATGTTATATTTATAATGT